>JANNDF010000946.1:0-5693 GCA_031387445.1 Planctomycetia bacterium | reverse complement strand
GTGTGGGAGAAGAAGTGATTCCGCGCCCTTCGGAGGCCCGACCGTGAGGGAGGGCGCGAACCAGCCACACGCGCCCTCCCTTACGGTCAGGCCTCCGACCCATCCGACCTACCGCTCCCGCATGGTGATCTCGAATCGGGTGACCGTCTCTTCCGGCCGGTCTTCGGCCCGGTGCCGCACCCGCACCCGCACCGTCCCCTGGATCGTGTCCATCTTGTACAGGAACACCAGGGTCCGCTCCCCGTGGGCCTCCACCGTCCACCAGTCCACCGCCACGCCGCCGAGCGACTCGACCAGCGTGACCAGCCGCTTGCGGAGGGCGGTGAGGACCGGCGAGAAGTCGGCCAGGGGGATGAACATGGGGTCGCCGGCCGTGTCGCTGGCAGTCACGTCCACCACGATGCGGTCTTCGAGATAGCCGTCGGCGGCACCCGCCGCCAGGATGCCGGTCGATTCTTTGGACACGATCGTGCCCGTCCACCCGTCGCGGGAGAGGCCCTTTTCGAGCAGCCCGACCACCTTCTCGCGGATGGGCAGCCGCAACGCAGACTCGGGCGGGGAGACGTACAGTCCCCCCGTGGCGGTGGCACACCCGGCGACCAACAGCAGCAGCACGAACGGGACGAACCGGAGCCAGTGCATGCCGGCGGGATAGCGTGCGCCCGGGGCCGCGTCGAGGGGAATCGGCGGGTCACCACCAAGTCCGCACGTTCTCCCAGAATGCGTCGCCGTATTTGGCCGCGAGGAACCCGCACACGGCAGCGACCACCAGCATGATTGCGACGATCAAGTACCAGAGGTGCGAGGGGACGAGGAAGAACGCCCCGGCACCGAGGAACAGGCCGAACACCGCCCCGAAGGTGAACCGCACGGCGCTCGCCACCCACTCGGACGGGTCGTCGGGCCGCGTGGCAGGCTTGCGGGGCATGAACCACCTCAGATAGGGCGGGCGAGACGGGCGAGGCGGGCGCAGCCCCGCCGCGAGTCACCGATAGCTCCGTCACTCCTCGACTCCGTCGGCACCGCTGGAATCTCCCGCGGGGGGCGGGAGTTGACCACCGGCGAGGATGGTAGCGATTCGCACCCGCAGATCGGAGAGTGTGACCAGGACGACCACGATCAGCCCGACCGTGATCCCTGTGAACACTCCGGCGTTCAGCCCGAACCCGACGCCGAGGTGAACCGGGTTGAGTTGCTGCCCGCCCCGTGTTGGCACCATCGCGGCGTAGTAGTCCGGACAGAACGCGCCAATACCAGCCCCCGCCGCAACCCCCACCAGGGCACATGCGGCGGTACACCAGCCAATAGCGGACAAAGCACGGGTGATGGTCATCAAATTACTTCTCCGCCTTGCCACTGGTTCGCAGTTCGCTGCCGGTGAACTGCAACCCGAGGCGGTGCGTCTGCCCAACTGCGGACAGCCGCAGCACCACCGGCGTCCAGCCGGGTTGCAGTTCGGCGGTGAACTTCTCGGCGTCTTCGAACTTGCCCAACTTCGGCACCGCCCGCTCGAACGCCACCGCCCCGCCCACCGTCACCCGCACCGCGTCGTCGGCCAGCAGCATGCCCGTGACGGTCTGCTTCTTCGCCGAGAAGACGTAGGCCACCACCACCGCCCCGGTCGGCTCCGGCAGCAGGGTCCGCAGCGCGAACAACCCGCTCGGGTCGGCGGCCACCGGCTGCCACTTGCCCTCGCCCGTCGGCTTCGCCTCCGCCGGGTGGGTGGACTTCAACTCTTTCGGCAGGCCGAGTTGAATCTTCGCGTCCACCACCAGCCCGCGGAGCGACTCCTGCTCGCCGCGGCTCTTCAGGAAGGCGATCAGGTCGATGAACTGGTCGAAGCTGAGTTGCGACACCACATTGTCCGGCATGAGCGACCCCTTCGCCGCCGACAGGCCGTCCAGGTCTTTGCGGGGGATGCGAACGTCGCGGCCGGTCGCCTCGCGGATGACCACCTCGTCCTTCGTGTCCGCCACCTTCAGCCCGACGTAGCTCTGCCCGTCACTCGTGCTGGCGGTGTACGTCTGGTAGCCCTCCTTGATCTCCTTGCTCGGTGTGATGATCGTCTCGAACAGTTTCTCCACGCTCATCGTGTCCCACACGCGGGTGAGGTCCGGGCCGATGGCACCGCCCACCCCCTCCATCGTGTGGCAGTTGGCGCACGCCACCAGCCCGGTGTTCAGGTAGATCGCCCGCCCCTTCTTCGGGTCGCCGTCCTTCAGCACCTTCGTCCGCATCTTCTCCACCTGGTCGGGCGACATCGACAGCAGCAGCCCGCCCCGCATCACTTCGGCGTTCAGTTTGACGATGTCGCCGTCGGCCGGGAACTTCCGCAGAGCATCCGACACCCGCGGGAACAGGTCGCGGGGAAGCTTCTTGGCCAGGAACCGCTCGCCCACCAGCTTCGCCCCCTCCCTCGTGGTGCCGAGGACGGCGATGGACTCGGCGATGAGCGCCGGGTCGGGCTGGTCGAGGAACTGCTCGGCGAACGTGCGGGCGGCGGGGGCGTCCAGCCCGGCCAGCGCCCGCACCGCCTCCACCTTCACGCTCGACGACTCTTTCCCGTCGCCCAGCATGCCCTTCACCGCCGCCGTGAACTCCGGCCCGCCGACCGCCCGCCCGGCCTTGATCGCCGCCACCCGCTCCGGGGTGCTCCGCTGCGGGTCGGTGGCCGCCGCCCGCACCTTGCCCGCGGCCGTTGACAGTTTCCCCTTCTCGACGGCCGCCAGCGCCGCCATCCGCACTTCCGGTTCTGTGGCGTCGAGCAACCCGAGCACGAACTCGCCGCCCGGCCCGCCGCCCACCTGGTTGGCCGCCGTCAGCACCTCCAGTCCGGCCTTCTTCACCTCCACCGTCTCGTCGTGCCCCTTCAGGTAGTGGGCGAGCGGGTCGAGCGCGAGCGGCGGGTCGAACTGGTAGTTCAGGTACGACCGCACCAGCGCCACCTTCTCGTCCGCCTTCAGGTGCGGGTTGCCGAGCAGTTGGGGGATGGCCTCGTACGCCGGCTTCGTGCGAAGCGCGGTGAACGCCTCGGCCGCCCGCCGCAGGTCGGCGGCGTCGCCCGACTGGGCCACGCTCAGCAGGGCGTCGATGCCCCGCTTGCCGAGCCGTTCGAGTGCCCGCAGGTAGGCATCACCCAGGAAGGCGTCGTGCCCGTCGTCCGCGCGCCAGGCGGAGATGAGGGCGTCGGCGGCGCCGCCCGCCCCCAGCCGGCCCACGGCCAGTGCCGCCGCCCGCCGCACCACCGGCGATTCGTCCGCCAGCCGCCGCGCCAATGCCTCGCCGGCCGCGAAGTCGTCGGTCTTCGCGTTGCGGGCCAGGGCGTCGCACGCCATCCGCCGCACGTCCGCGTCCTTGTCGGCCAGCAGCACCAGCGTCATGCTGCGGGCGTCGGCGTCCCACAGTTGTTGCATCCCGCCGACGGCCAGCAGCCGGGCCGTGATCGCCGCCTTCTCGTCCGCCGCGACGGTGGCGAAGAACCCGCGGACGGCCTCCGCCTCCTTCGCCCCACGGCGGACCAATTCCATTTGGGCCAGCCGGCGGGTGCTGGTGTCGCCATGCGAGAAGCCGTTCTTCAAGTTGTCGAGCGGGGAGTACGCGCCGGCGAACACGCTCCAGGTGTCCATCGGTCGCAGCCGGATGGCCGGGTCCGCCTTCGTGCCCACCCAGCTCAGCCGGTAGATGCGGCCGTGCGCGCCGTCGCCCCACAGCTTGCCCGCCCCGCCGCTGTCGGTCCGCCAATCACAGACGTAAATGGCCCCGTCCGGTCCGGTCACCATCTGACACGGGCGGAACAACGGGTCGGCCGATTTCAGGAACTCGAACTCGTGGGTGACGCCGAACGACGACTCGTTCGGCGCGATCGTGTACGCCCGCACCACCTTGCGGAACACGTCCGGGTAGTACATCAGCCCGCGGTACTGCTTGGGCAACTGCGTGTCGTCGTAGAAGAGCACGCCGGCGGGCGACCCGCGGCCGGTCTTCAGCATCGGCTGGAGCTTGCCCGGCCGCTCTCCGGCCACCGCCCCGCGAACGTGGTCGGGCTGGCAGCAACGGGCGCCTTCCTTCAGCCGCCAGCCGTAGTCCACGTCCTCCGCCACGTGCACCAGCCGACAGCCCGTGAACCGGCTCCCGTCCTCGTTGTCGTTGTCGGCGTGGAACCAGTTCAGCCGACTGTCGAGTGCCAAATCGCGGTACGGGTTGCGGTAGCCAGTGGAGAATGTCTCCATCTTCGAGCCATCCGGCTTGCAGCGGAACACCGCCCCGGCGCGCAGCACCGTCGCCCGGCTGCCGTCCGACCCTTCGGCGAAGTTGTCGTCGTCGCCGCTGGTGATGTACAGCCAGCCGTCCGGCCCGATGGTCAGGCCCGACACCTGGTGGTGGTGGAACCCGCAGAACCCCTGGGCGATGGTCTCCCGCAAGTCCCACTTGCCGCCCACCTGCTGCTGGCGGTACCTCCGCACCGTGCCGCGGCTGGCGGTGTACAGCCAGCCGTCGTGGTACAGGAGCGTGCTCGGCAGTTCGTCGGTGAAGATCACTTCGGCCTTGTCGTACACCCCGTCCTTGTTCCGCCGCAGCACCTTGATCACGTCCGTGGCGAACTTCTTCATGGTGGCGACCTGCTTGGTCGTCCCGTCGCGGTAGCGGAACGTCTCCTTGAACTCGTACCACTCGCGGCCGTTGTCGGGCACCCACTCGGCGACGAACAGGGTGCCGTCCGGGGCGAACGTCATGGCCACCGGGTTGACCACCACCGGGGCGTCGGCGGCCAGTTCCACCTTGAACCCTTCGGGGGCCATCAGCCCCTTCAGCTTCGGGTCGAAGGTGCCGGCGTCGGTGTACTTGACCTCGAACGGGGGCGGCTTGGGCGGGGATTCCGGCTTGAGGAACTCGGCCGGCGGGTCGGCGAGTGGGTTCTGCGGGGGGACGGGCGTTTGTGCCGACGCAATTGAAAAGAGCGCGAGCAGCCCGACGGCGGCGGGGAGGGTGAGACGCAGCATGTGGAGGCCGAAGAGGGAGAGGACAGGCGGGATAGGGAAAGGGTAGCTGACGCGGCCGAACGGGGCAAAGCCGATTTGTCCAGCCATTCCGTTGGGGGTGGCGTGGTGGGGTTGGGGGAACCGGGCGACGTGCCCAGGCAGGCGGTCACGCCTGCCACGCTTTTTCACACACCCCGTCTGGAATTTTGACACTTGTGCAGTAGGCCAGCCCGACCGCGGACTGGCCCCTACGAATTGTGCGAGGTGAACCGCGGACGTGGCCAGAGTGTCTTGTCGGCGGACGATCCGGGCCTAAGATGGTACGTCTCAGCCGGGGTAGCTCAGCGGTTAGAGCGGTCGCTTCATAAGCGATAGGTCGCCGGTTCAAGTCCGGCCCTCGGTACTCGACGAAAAGCCTTCTGCCGAAGCACTTTTGCTTACCTCCCGACCGTCGGGAGCGCGGCTCCGAACCCTGGGATAACGCGGAAGCTTCCGCGATTCCCCGAGGATTGGTCCGTGCCCCGTCAACGCAGCTCTATTCCGACCTACCGATTTCACAAGCAGAGCGGGCAAGCGGTTAGCGACTTCTACGACCCCGTGACCGGGGCGAAGAGGTGCGTCAGCCTCGGCCGGTACAACTCGTCGGAGAGTCGGCAGGAACACGCCCGCATCGTGGCCGAGGTGGCGTCGGGCCGGCCGGCCGGCCCGCCGGCC
>JANNDF010000905.1:0-3457 GCA_031387445.1 Planctomycetia bacterium | reverse complement strand
CGCCGGCGGTTCCAGGTTGTGCCCCATGAATCTCCTGCCCCTCGGCGATCAGGCGGTGCTGGCGTACCTGCCGGACGAACCGGCGGCGGTGCGGTTCGCGGCGGCCGTGCGAACTGCCGCCCCGCCGTGGTTGCACGACGTGGTGCCGGCGTATGCCAGCGTGGGGGTGTACTTCGACGCCGACGCGATCCGGACGGCCGACGTGGTGCGGTGGCTGGAAGCGCTGCCGGGGGGTGACAGCGGTCTATCAGTGGGCGCGCGGCACGTCATCCCCGTGTGCTACGAATTCGGCCCGGACTTGGGGGAGGTGGCGGAGCGTCTCATGCGGAGAGCCGAAGACGTGATCCGCCTGCACACCGGCACCGAGTACACGGTGTACGCCATCGGGTTTGTGCCGGGCTTCCCGTACATGGGCTACCTGCCGGCGGAGTTGTGCGGCGTGCCACGCCTGAGCAGTCCGCGGGTGCGGGTGGAACCGGGCAGCGTGGGTGTCACCGGGCGGCAAACGGGCATCTACCCCCTGCCCCGCCCCGGCGGGTGGCACCTGATCGGCCGCACGCCTTTGGTGCTGGTGGACGTGGCGGCCGACTTCTTCCCGCTGCGGGTGGGCGACGTGATGCGGTTCGAGCGGATCGGCGAAGCGGAGTACAAACGGAGGGAGGGGGAACGGCTCGGGTAGGGTGGCCGACTCTCTCCGAGAGTCGGAATCGACGCCCGCTCTCGGAGAGAGCGGGCCACCCTATTCGCCCGCCTTCCGCCCGAACATGCGTGCCCACCACGGGCGGCGGACGGGCGGGGCGGCGAGTGAACGGCACACCTCGCCGACTGTCTGCGGGCGACGGGTCGGGTCGGGGTGCAGGCAGGCGGACGCCAGGCTGACCAGGTCGGGCGGGGCGTTGCACTTCCGTAGTCGATCAGCCAGTTCGGTCAGGTCCCCGGCACGAATCTGTTCGAGGAAGGCGGACAGGTGACCGACGAATGGGGTGGTGCCGGTGAGTACGAAACACAGCAGGCAGCCGAGTCCGAACACGTCTTCCCGCGTGGTGGCGCCACCCGGCCCGGTCACCCGCTCCGGCGGGATGCACCCCGGCGTGCCGAGCACTTGCTGTTCGCCCGTCTCGCACAGGTTCGGCAGGGTGATGACGGCGGTGCCGTCGGGCACGGGCGTGGATGTCATTACTTTCGCCAGCCCCCAGTCGATCACCTGCGCCCGCCCGCGGTCGGGGACGATCACGTTGCTCGGCGTCAAGTCGCGGTGGACGACCCCCTTCGCGTTGGCGTACTCGACCGCCTCGCACACCTCGCGGAACACGCGGCGGTAGTCGTCCCAGTGGTGGGGTGGGGGGCGATCCGTCACCAGCCGGGTGAGCGTTCGTCCGGGCACCAGTTTCATCGCCAGGTACGCACGGCCGTCGGCGAGCCGGCCGACGTCGAACACGGGCGGGATGCCGGGGTGCGTCAGGTGGGCGTGCAGGCGGCTCTCTTGCAGGAAGCGGATGACGGTGGCGGGGGCGGCCATCTGGCTCTGGTGCAGCACCTTGAGCGCGACCACGCGGGCGAGGACGGTGTCGGTGGCGGCGTACAGGTCGCCCATGCCGCCGCGGGCGAACACCGCCCCAACGCGGTAGCGGTGCTCGCCGTGCGGCAACCGCGACCACTCCCAAACGGCGGCCTCAGCCCCGAGCGAGGCCGGGTCCAAGTTGGGGAGAAGGAGGGGATTGGAAAGACGACCGACCGGCAGTGGCGGCGGTGCGCCCTCGGGGGAGCGAGGGTGGGTCATGTTGTCGGAGGAATCGCGTGAAGGGGCGAGCGCACACGCGGCGGGGCCGCGTGCGGACTCGTTCGGGTGGGCGACCGCGCAAGGTCACGGAGAGTGATACACCGCCCCCGGCGGCATTCTTCTGTAACACGCGAGAGAAATGTGTCGCCCGCAAGTCCGACCAACTACGCAGGTTATCCGCTCGTCATCGCTTTCAGCCGTTCGCTCAGCATCTTCACCCGCCGGCTGCACTCCATGCGGGCCGTCACGAACCCGTCGCCGGTGGCGTTGCCCGCCTTCAGGTAGTCGAGCACCACCGCCTCGGCGTCCATCAGGCCAGGGCAGCCCTCAGCGGTCGCGGCGGCGATGTGGTGAGGGATGATCGCCACCCCGTTGCGGTCGCCGTGCAACAGGTCGCCGGGGTTGATCCAGACCCCGCCCACTCGCACGGGCACGTCGAGTTCGACGATTTGACAGTACCCGTGCGAGGCCACCGTGCCGCCGGTGAAGCAGGGGAAATCCAGCGCCTGCACCTGATCGAGGTCGCGGCCGGTGCCGGACGTGATGAGACCGACGCACCCGAACGCCTTGTAGCTGGTACACATCACCTCGCCAAAGGTGGCGGCCACCGTCGGGTCGTCCAGGTCTTGAAACACCACCACCTTCGGGCCGAGGGTGCTGGCGAGTTTCCGCACCTGCTGGTCGAGGCCGGCGTACACGTCGCCCGACATCGGCTTGGACGCGGCGCGGAAGGTGGCCGTGACCGCGTACCCGACCATCGGCGGCAGGTGCGGGAAGCAGGCGGTGATGCGGCGGTCGGTGTACCCGCTGGTACGGGGGATGGCGTCGAACAGCTCGATCACGTTCAGGATGGTCGGCGTGTCGAACTTCCGCAGGGCGGCGAGGACGGAGTCGGGAATCATTTTCGATTGCCGAATGAGGAGTGATGATTGAGGATGGGGGATGTTGTACTGGTTAGCCGCGAGCCAACGGCGAGCGAGTGGGGCCCATCTCGATGACCGAAGAAGCCGCCTTCCTCGCCGGCATCCGCGCTGACCCGAAAGACGACCTCCGCCGGCTGGTGTTCGCCGACTGGCTGGAAGAGCAGTCGTCGGACGAGTGCCGAACGAAGGCCGAGTACCTGCGGTTGGAGGTGCATGTGTCCGGCTTATCCGACGACCGCCCGGAGCGAGACGGGTTCATCGTGAAGTTGCGTGCGGTGGCGGAAGGCTTGCCGGTCGAGTGGAAAACGGCGGTGGCGAAGGTGGCCATCGAGAACTGTGGGGTGCGGTGGCGGTTCCAGTGCCCGAAGAAGTGGAGCGAGTTGGAGGAGACGTATTCGCCCGACGTGCGGTTCTGCTCGGCGTGTCGGAAAGATGTGTTCTTCTGCGACTCGGTGGAGAAGGCACGCCGCGTGGCCGAGAATGTCGGGGTGTGCGTGGCGATTGATTTGGGCGTGATCCGCCGCGACGGTGACATGGACATGCTCCGCAACCCGCCGGAACTGGAGAGCGAGGAACTGCCGATGTATATCGGCGAACCCACGGCCGACGACTTCTACCCTCGTGTGGTAGGGCACTTCCCACCGCCGTCGTCTCCGCCCCCACCCGGCTTCCTCCGCCGCCTGTGGCGGAAGCTGACCGGCCGTTAGTGCTCTGCTCGCTCCGCGAGCGGGTTCTGAAGACCGCTCGCGGAGCG
>JANNDF010000904.1:0-1081 GCA_031387445.1 Planctomycetia bacterium | reverse complement strand
TGGTACCGGTCGAAGGCCGGGGTGAGTTTCGCCGACATGCTGGGCACGTTACGCTTGCAGCAGTGGGAGTTGCGCTTTTCGCGGGACGCCGCCGACGGGCAGGCCCCGGCGGAAATCCTCGACGCCCTGAAACACTGGCTTGCCGCCGTCCGGTAAGTCCGAAACACGAGTCAGATCAATCCGCTCGGCGGAATATGTCGGCCATCAACCTTCCGAGAGGGGCGGGGGTGGTTGCGAGCTGTCAACGGTTCCAGATGGAGGGGGCGGTTCCGGCTCGCCGGGCGGGGGCGACTCTGGCGGGGGTGGCTCCGGCGGTTTCTCCTGTTCGGCGTCGGTCTGCTGCTTTCGCCCGTAGAGGATCGTGCCGATGAAGAAGGCGATCAGCAGACCGCACAAGGTCGAACAGAACACACCACACCCCCGCGACGGTGCCACCCCGCGGTGGTAGCAAACTCCTCGGGCGGCCATCCGCCCCGGCAGACCGTTGATATGGTAGGCACCTAGCCGAACACCCGCCGCCTTCGCACCATTTCCCAATCACCCGTGAGGTTCACCCCCGTGCAACAGACGCTCATCCTCCTGAAACCCGACGCCGTGCAGCGCCGGCTGGTCGGCCAGATCGTCGCCCGGTTCGAGGCGAAGGGCCTCCGGCTGGCCGGTCTGAAGCTGGTCGCCTGCTCGAAAGACTTGGCCGAGAAGCACTACGCCGTCCACAAGGGCAAGCCGTTCTACGACTCGCTGCTCAGCTTCCTGACGAGCGGGCCGACGGTGGCGATGGTGTGGGAGGGCCGCGAGGCGGTGGCCGTGTGCCGCAACATGATGGGCGTGACCGACGGGGCGAAAGCCCTGCCCGGCACCGTGCGGGGCGACTTCGCCATCAGCGTGCAGAACAACCTGGTGCACGGGTCGGACAGCGCGGAGAACGCGGCGACGGAAATCGCCCTCTGGTTCACCAAAGCCGAACTGGTGACCTGGACGACGACCGACGCCAACTGGGTCGGGTGAGCCAACTCATCGCCGCGGGGGAGGAGGCGGGACAGCAAGGAAGCGGGGGATAAAAATAAAAGCAAATAAAATAGAA
>JANNDF010000838.1:0-5761 GCA_031387445.1 Planctomycetia bacterium | reverse complement strand
GGCGGCGCGATCCCCCTGCGGTTCTTCCTGAACACATACCGCGTCATCTCCGACAGCTACGGGGTGTTCGTGTACGACCCCGATGCCGGGTACGCCCGCGGGTTCGCGGCCAGCTACAACTTCGAGTTCCACGGCTGGCGGAACGGCGTGATGGTGATGCGTGACAAGACCGACGACACCCTCTTCTCGTGCCTGAGCGGTGAGGCGTTCGAGGGCAAGCGGAAGGGCGAACGGCTGACGCCGATCCCCACCCTCGTGACCACATGGGGCGAGGTGATGCGGCGGAACCCGAACGCGGTGGCGTACCACATGTTCGAGAAGTACACGCCGAGCGACCTGCCGGAGAAGGCGAACTTGGACTCGGTGAGATCGCAACTGTCGAAGGTGGACCCGCGGCTGAAGGCGGAGCAACTGGTGCTCGGTGTGCGAGTGGGGAACAAGACGCGGGCCTACCCGCTGGTCCCCAACTCCGGCGGCGGGGTGTGGGAGCCGGACATGCTGAACAGGGAGTCGTTCGTGGTGCTGTCGCACAACGGCGGCCCGTTCGCCGCGTACAAGCCGGTCGCCTCGCAGCCGCGGAAGTGGAAGGCCCCGAAGCCGGACAAGTCCGGCATCTCCCCACCGGACGCGGGCGAACCGCTGCCGGACGGGAAGGAAGTGGGCACCAAGCGGATCGGCGAGTTCCGCAACTTCCTGGGCGGCGTGGGCGGCGGGGGGTCGGAATGGGACGTGGACGGGCGGGCGCGGGACGGCGACCTGAAGGGGTGGACGCTGGAGCCGGTGGAAAGCGTGGTGTGCAAGTGGTACGCCTGGAGCGCCGAGTACCCGGACACGGAGGTGAGCGGGGAGAAGAAGCCCGTACCGGCGAACCCCGACCGCAAGGGCGGTGGTGATCCGGATAAACCGATCGCCGGCACCGCCGAGTTCCTCCGGCTGTTGCCCAAGCCGTTCGGCGTCGTGAAAGCAGTGGACGCGAAGGCCCGCACCGTATCGCTGCTGTTGGACGGCGAGAAGACGGCGAAGGTGTGGCCCGTCGAACCCGACGCCGAGGTGTGGGTGAACGGCACCTGGGGCCGGCTCGACCAGTTCAAGCCCGACGACAAGGTGTGGGTGTGGCTGAAACTCGACCGCAAGAAACAACCCGTAGCCGTGGCCATGATCGCGGACGAACTGAGCGAGCAGTCCATCCGCGGCCTGCCGTGGAAGGTGAAGGAGAAGGTGAGCGAGATGCGACCCACCATGCAGGTGAGCTTCGACAACCGGCTGGTGGTGACACGTAACGGGGCGGAACACAAGTTCGAGGGGTCGGAGTTGCGCTCGCTCCCGCAGAAGTTGGATGCGGTGTACCTGTTCACCGAAGACGGCAAGCGGCAGTGGATCGCCCTCGAAGACCTGGAACCGCGGCGGGCGGCGCAACAACTCGCCCTCCGCAAGCTGTGGCGAGACGCCGGGCTACCCGGCACGCTCACCTTCCACCACGTGTTCAGCGGCGAGTTGGAAGTGATGCTCGACCACGAGGCGATGCGGTGGGGGCGGAGTTTGAAGGAAGGCGACAAGGTGGAACTGACCGCCGACCCGCCCATCAAAGCGGTGGTGAAAGCCGTGACCCCGTGGCGGGAGCGCACCACCCTACGGCTGGTGGTGGGCGAGTTGGAGTCGTCGGAGTTGAAGGCCGGGCAGCGGATCGGGGTGAGGATGGCGTGGCCGGCGAAGGAGGTGGACGAGTCGCCGTACCCGCCGGACCTCGGCCGCAAGCGGACGACCGACGAGCGGGTGGAGTGGTTCCTGGCCAGCATGTACTGCATCTGTGGGGTGGGCAAGGACACCTGCACGGGGCACTTCTACACGCTCGCCAGTTGCAACCCGAACGGGTGCGGCGCGCCGAACGCCACCCGCGACGAAATCCGCGAACTGATCGAGAAGGGGAAGGCCGACAAGGACATCTGGGATACGCTGCTGAAGGACCGCGGTATGTTGATGACGCGGCCGCACTTGAAACCGTAACCGGCGAACCCCGGCAGTGATGCCGGGGGTGTCGTACTCAAACACCCCCGGCATCACTGCCGGGGTTCACCCCTACCATCGCCCCATGCCCGCCCACGACGCCCCGCCCCCGCCCGACGAACCCCGCGACCACGCCAGCGAGCGGCATAACGCCCGGCTCGGGCTGGCGCTGTTCGGCGTCTACCTGCTCACCTACGCCGTGTTCGTGGGCATCAATGCCTTCGCCCCGTGGGTGATGAATGCCACCGTCGGCCGTCTCAACGTGGCGGTGGTGTACGGCCTGGCCCTCATCGGCGGGGCGGTGCTGCTGGCGGTGGTGTACGCCGTCTTGTGTCGTACGCCGGTGGGGGTGGGGAAGTGAACTACGAACCGTCCGCACTGGCCGTCGGCATTTTCCTGTTGTTCGTCCTCGTCACGATCGGGCTGAGCGTCTGGCTCGGCCGCCGTACCCGCTCGGCCAGCGGATACTTCGCGGCCGGCGGCGGGGTGCCGTGGTTCGTGAACGGGGTGGCGTTCGCCGGCGACTACCTGTCGGCCGCGTCGTTCCTCGGCATCTGTGGGATGATCGCCTTCTACGGGTACGACGGCTTCCTGTACAGCATCGGCTACCTGGCCGGGTGGGTGGTGGCCCTGTTCGTGATCGCCGAACCGCTCAAACGGCTCGGCAAGTTCACGTTCGCCGACGCCCTGGACAAGAAGTTCAACAGCCCCGGTATCAAGCTGGCCGCCGCCATCAGCACCCTGGTGGTGAGCCTGTTCTACCTCATCCCGCAGATGGTCGGGGCGGGGGTGCTCATCCAACCGCTGCTCGGTCTGCCGCACTGGGCCGGCGTGTGCATCGTCGGCGCGGTCGTCACCGTCATCGTGGCGACGGCGGGCATGGCCAGCACCACCTGGGTGCAATTCATCAAGGGCGGGCTGCTGGTGCTGTTCGCCGGCATCCTCACGGTGCTGATTCTGAACCGCGGGCTGACGGCCGACACGAGTGAGGAGGCGAAACAGTCGCAGGCGATCACCACCCACCCCGACGGCACGAAGACCAACACCCTCCGCCCGTCCGGTCACGTGTCGCAACTCCCCGGCGGGGCGAGTGCGACCGGCCCGCTCGACCCGATCAGCTACCTGGGCACCCTCCGCGAGAGCGAAATCGTGCGGTGGGAGAAGAAGGGCGACGAGTATGTGGCGAAGCCGACGCCGGGGGCGGAGGTGCTTCGGCCGGGGAACCACCCGGACTTTAAAGGGGTGCAGTCCGACTCGCTGCCCGCCAAGCTGAACGTGGTGTCGCTGATGCTCGCCCTGTTCTGTGGCACCGCCAGCCTGCCGCACATCCTCATCCGGTATTACACGGTGAAGGACGCCGCCGCCGCCCGCAAGAGTACGGTGGTGGGCATCGCTACCATCGGCGGGTTCTACGTGCTCACGCTGTTCCTCGGCCTCGGGGCGATGACCGGCGGCAACCTGGACGTGAGCAACACCAACATGGCCGCCCCGCTCCTGGCCAAGGGGTTTGGCGAGGTGCTGTTCGCGCTCATCTCGGCCGTCGCGTTCACGACCGTGCTGGGCACGGTGAGCGGGCTGATCGTCGCCGCGAGTGGGGCGGTCGTTCACGATCTGCTCGGCGGCTTTCTGAAACTGCAACTGCCCGACGCCCGCAAGGTGATGTACGGCAAGATCACGGCGGTCGGCGTCGGCGTGGTGGCCGTGCTGCTCGGCATCCTGTTCAAGGATTCCAACGTCAACTACCTGGTCGGCTGGGCGTTCAGCGTGGCGGCGTCGGCCAATCTGCCCGCGCTCATCATGCTGCTGTTCTGGAAGGGCACCACCAAGCAGGGCATCATCGCCTCGGTGGTGGTCGGCATGCTCGCCTCGCTCGCCTGGATCCTGCTCAGCGGCGACACGTTCAAGAACATTTACAAGCTGCCCGCCGAGAACTCGCCGGTGCCGTTCAGTCAGCCGGGGATCGTGACGATCCCGCTGAGCTTCCTGGTGCTGGTCGTGGTAAGCCTCTTCACTCGTAGGGTGGGTCCAGGGGGCGCAGCTCCCGCCGACCCGCGCGGATGATCTGCCCATGCCCACCGTCCTCATCTCGCCCCGCGAAGTGCGGAACTTCGAGCCGCGGTACGCCGACGTGTTCGCCGCCGCCGGCTGGACGGTGAAGTACCCGCCGCCGGGTGAGGCGAACATTCTGTCACCGGAGGAGCTGCGGGCCGCGCTCGTCGGCGTCGACGCAGTGGTCGCCGGCAGCGAGGCGTACACCGGCGAGCTGTTCGACGCCTTCCCACAGCTCAAGGTGGTGGCCCGTGTCGGCGTGGGGTACGACTCGGTGGACGTGCCGGCCGCCACCAAGCGCGGGGTGGCGATCACCACCGCACCGGGCACGAATCACGAGTCGGTCGCGGAACACACCTTCGCCCTGATGCTGGCGTTCACCCGGCTGATTCCCTTGCGGAATCAGGCAATCCACGCTGGCGGTTGGCCGCGGAACTACAGCCGCCCACTCCGCGGGCAGACGCTCGGTCTTGCCGGGCTGGGGCGCATCGGCAAGGCGGTGGCGGTGCGGGCACTTGCCTTCGGTATGACCGAGATCGCCTACGACCCGCTGCCGGTGGACATGACCGGCATCGAGCGGGTGACGTGGGACGAACTGCTCACGCGATCCGACTTCCTCTCGCTGCACCTTCCGCTGACGCCACAAACGCGGCACGTCATGAACGCCGCGGCATTCGCCCGCATGAAGCCGGGTGCGGTGCTGGTGAACACATCGCGAGGGGGGCTGGTGAACGAGGTGGATTTGGTGGCCGCACTGAAGAGTAGGCATCTCGGCGGGGCGTTGCTCGATGTCCTCGACCCGGAACCACCGCTGGCCGATCACCCTCTGCTGGGGATGCCGAACGTGCTGCTCACCCCGCACGCCGCCGGCGTGGACCTGAAGTCGCTCGGCGACATGGCCCGCTCCGCCGCCGAGAGCATCGTGAGCATCTTCGCCGGCGACTGGCCGACCGAGAAAGTGGTGAACGGCGAGGTGCGCGGATTGTTCCCCTCTCAATCGGGGGAGAGGGGTCAGGGGGAGTTCGCTCCGAGTTCAGAAGTTTCTGCACCGTCGGCATCAGCACATCCGGTGGCAGCGGGTCGGGGTGCGTGGTGGCGGTGCCGGGGGGGGGGAGGACGCCCTCGCTCCTCCCCGAGTACCCGTCGAGGGAGTAGCCGTGGGTGGTGATTCTGTAGATCGACCCGTCCCGGTTATATGTCACGCGGACCTTTTCTCCGAACAGGGTACGCTTGGTGGCGAACCAAAGTTCGCGCGGAAACAGGAATGACTCGGCCAGCCCGTAGGTGAAGGCGAGACCCCAGATGTCGGTCTGGGCACGGCTGTCCTCGGCATACTTGCGCCGCGAGCGGAATTCCTGATAAGGGCTACCGCCGTCGGTGACGCCTTCGGCCGTTGGCGGGCCGAACTTGGTGACCAAATCTTGCCGCGTGACGATACTCAGCTTCTCCCCGGACCGCTCAATGAACTGCGAACACCCGGCCGAGAGCAACACCGGCACGAGCAAGAGGGGCAGGGCATACCGCATGGCTCATCCGAGATCGGTGTGAGCGAGCGGGGGATAGGCGAGCGGGGGAGCGGCGTCAACGGCAAAAGTGATTCTGTCTTCGCCGCGACCATCGGGAGCGTGCCGCACGCTGCCGAGGGTCGCGGCGAAGTGGGTCCACTCGCCCGCTTCCGCTTGTTACCATCCGCGGGCACATCGACGCC
>JANNDF010000817.1:0-4530 GCA_031387445.1 Planctomycetia bacterium | reverse complement strand
CCGTTCACCTCGGCGACCCCTCCCCCGCGGGGAGTGGTGGGCGTGGTGGCCATCATTCCCAGCCGCACGACCCGCCAGACGACCTCTTTTCGGCAGCTTGCGTCGAGGGCACAGTGATCTTGGCTGACGCTGAGCGAGACGGCCGCTCGACCGTGCCCAGGACCGCAGCAAAGAGGGGACTGAGCCACCCGCAAGGGTGCCCCTACCATTTCACTTCGACACGCCTCAAAGCGATTTCCGCCCCTCACCGCGTCCAGTTCCGGTTTGGGGGATTGCGCCGTGGGCGCACTCCGTATTGACCCCTTTTTGCGACCGTCTTAGATTTCCCTACTGGCTTCCCCGCGCGGACGGACCCCTTTACCGAGATTCCCGACCATGGCGACCGCAACGGCCGGCGACGCGACCAACACGGCAATGAAGACCGGCTTCCTGGAAAAACTCGGGGACGCCTTCAACGGGGTCGTCGAAGGCAGCCTGAATTTCGTCACGCGCCTCTTCGGCACGGCCAACGAGCGGGCGGTCAAGGCCATCGGGTACACCCGGCCGAAGAATGCCGTCACTCACACCATCGCCCCCGGCTCCGTGCTGGCCAAGGTGAACGCCCTCGAAGAGCAGATGAAGGCGCTCTCGGACGAAGCCCTGAAGGGGTTGAGCGTCGGCTACCGCGAGCGGGTGAAGAACGGGGAGACGCTCGACCAGTTGCTGCCCGAGGCGTTCGCCGCCTGCCGCGAGGCCGCCCACCGCACCAAGAACATGCGGCACTACGACGTGCAGATCGTCGGCGGGGCCATCCTGCACGGGTACGGCACCGGCCTCGGCGCCATCGCCGAGATGGTGACGGGCGAGGGGAAGACGCTGTGCGCCACCCTGGCCGCGTTCCTGAACGCGCTGGAGGGCAAGGGCGTCCACGTCATCACCGTGAACGACTACCTGGCCCGCCGCGACTGCGAGTGGATGCTGCCCATTTACAACGCGATCGGGGTGAGTGCGGCGTACATCCAGGGCGACCAGGACAACGAGACGAAGAGGAAGGCCTACGAGTGCGACATCACCTACGGCACGGCGTCGGAGTTCGGGTTCGACTACCTCCGCGACAACATGAAGTCGGGCCGGCACGACGACGACAAGTTCCACCCGTTCTACCGCCAGGTGCAACGCACCCCGCTCAACTACGCCGTCATCGACGAGGTGGACAACATCCTGATTGATGAGGCCCGCACGCCGCTCATCATCAGCGGGCCGGCGTACACCGACATCAAGAATTACGAGCAAGCCGACGACGTGGCCCGCAAGCTGACCGAGATGGAACGCAAGGGCCGGCAGGAATTGCTCGCCAGCCGCCCGGACCTGAAAGCGCAGGGAACGGAGGGGGACGGGCTGTCGGTCATCATCCCGGTGGACCCGAAGACGGTGGACCCGCAGAACCCGCCGCCGAAGGGCGTGTACTTCGAGATCAAGGAGAAGGAACGCAGCATCTACATGACCGACGCCGGGGTGCGCGAGGCGGAGCGGTTGGCCGAGGTGGAGAGCTTCTACACGGCCGGCAACATGCAGTGGCCGCACCTGATCGACAACGCCCTGCGGGCGCACCACATGTTCCACCTGGACCGGCACTACATGATCGCGCCGGACCCGCGGGAGAACAACGCGCTCGGCATCATCATCATCGACGAGGGCACCGGCCGGGCCATGTTCGGCCGGCAGTGGAGCGACGGCCTGCACCAGAGCGTGGAGGCCAAGCACCGCAAGCAGGGCGTGCAGATCAAACAAGAGACGCAGACGCTCGCCACCGTCACCCTGCAAAACTTCTTCAAGCTGTACAAGAAGCTGGGCGGGATGACCGGCACCGCCATGACCGAGGCGAACGAGTTCTGGAAGATCTACAAGCTGGACGTGGTGGCCATCCCCACCAACCGCCCGCTCGTGCGGCTGAACCACCCCGACCTGGTGTACAAGAACGACGCGGACAAGTGGGAGGCGGTCGTCAAAGAAATCGTGGACGTCCACAAGACGACCGCCCGGCCGATCCTCATCGGCACCACCGACGTGGCCAAGAGCGAGCGGCTGAGCGCCATGCTCAAGCGGCAGGGGGTCAAGCACGAACTGCTGAACGCGAAGCCGGAGAACGTGGCCCGCGAGGCCGAGATCGTCGCCCAGGCCGGCCGCAAGGGGGCCGTCACGATCAGCACGAACATGGCCGGGCGGGGCACCGACATCATCCTCGGCGGCAACCCGGAGACGCTGGCGTGGGCGCGGCTGAAGCAACTGAAAGACGCCGACGGCCGCCCCCTCTACCCCACCCGCCTGGAGATCCCGAACGACATCTGGGCGAAGACGGTCGAGGAGACGGAGAGCAAGGAGAACATGAAGGCCCAGGGCCGCGAGATCGCGGGGAACGGCGGGCTGCACATCGTCGGCACCGAGCGGCACGAGAGCCGCCGCATCGACAACCAGCTCCGCGGGCGGGCCGGTCGCCAGGGCGACCCCGGCAGCAGCCGCTTCTACCTGAGCCTGGAAGACGAACTGATGCGGCTGTTCGGCGGGGAGCGGCTGAAGTCGCTCATGAACAACCCGCTGTTCGGCATGAAGGACGGCGAGGCGCTCGAGTCGGGGATGCTCACCAAGCAGATCGAGAAGGCCCAGCGGAAGGTGGAGGAGTACCACTTCGAGCAGCGGAAGAACCTGCTCGACTACGACGAGGTGATGGACTTCCAGCGGAAGCGGACCTACGCCACCCGTCAGGCCATCCTGGACGGCCGCAACCCGCGGGCGATGGTGCTGGACATGATCGACGGGCAGGTGAAGGAGGCGGTGGCCCGGTACACCGACGACAAGTACGGCCCGGCCAGCTTCGCCCAGTACGCCGGCAACGAGCTGAGCTGCGAGTTCGACGCGTCCGACTTCCGCGGGTGCGGGCCGGACGAGGCCATCTCGATCGCCATTGATCGGGCGGCGAACGCCGCCCCCGTCTTCATCAGCGAGGCGGTGGACGAGAGCCTGAACCCGAACGAGGACGCGAAGGACTGGAAGTGGCAGGAGCTGAGCCGGGCCATGAACGCCCGCTTCGGCCTGACCACCGACCCGGCCGGGCTGAAGAAGGTCGGCCGCGAGGCGGTGAGCGAGTACCTCATCCCGCTCGCCCAGGAGTCGCTGGCCAAGACCGACCTGTCCGGCGGGCGGCGGTTCCTCGAACACACCTACCCGCTCGAGTCGCTCATCGACTGGGCGCGGCAGAAGTTCACCCTGAAGGTGACGCTGGACGAGATCGCCAACAAGGAGCCGGCTGACATCCTCGAAACCGTGCGGAAGAAGGTGCGGGAGGCGTACCGCCGCAAGGACATCGAGTTCCCGGTGACGGTCGGGCTGGCCAGCTACCTGCCGGAGAAGATGCGGCCCGACCGCCGCCCCGACCGCGACAACCTGTTCCGCTGGGCGACCGAGCGGGTCAGCGGCAGCGGGGTGACGATCAACGAGGAGGTGATCCGCACCGAACCGCGGGCGAAGGTGAAGGAACTGCTGCTGAAGGCGAGCGAGAGCCGCCTGCCCAAGGCCGACTACCCGGAGATCACGGCGAAGATCGACGACGCCTTCAGCGGCACGAAGAAGTCCGACGCCGACGACGCGAAGGAGCTGGCCGAGTGGTGCCTGACCGAACTGAAACTGGAAATCGACCCGGTGACGCTCACGGGCAAGACGGCCGAGGAGGCGAAGGACGAGGTGCTGAACGCCTACGACGTGAAGTACCGCCCGGAGATGCACCAGACGGAACGCAGCCTGGTGCTGGAGCAGGTGGACGGCGCGTGGAAGAGCCACCTGCTGACGATGGACCACCTCCGCAGTTCGGTGGGCCTGCGCGGGTACGCCCAGGAGGACCCGAAGATCGTGTACAAGCGGGAGGGGATGAAGCTGTTCGACGACATGTGGAAGGGGGTGCACGACCGGGTGAGCGAGGCGGTGTTCCGCATGGAGGACGTGAGCGACGAGGAGGTGAACGCGGCCATGTGGGCCGGGGCGCAGAGCGTGCGGACGCAGGCCCAGACCGCCATGCAGGCCCGCGCCGCCGAGGTGAACATGCAGCAGCAACAGTCGCAGATGACTACGAACAGCAGTACGCAGGCGGAAAAGAAGCCGGAGACGATCCGCAACGTGGGGGCGAAGGTCGGCCGCAACGACCCGTGCCCGTGCGGCAGCGGCAAGAAGTACAAGAACTGCCACATGAAGCTGGAGGCACGGAACTGAGCGGAAAACCGACTTACCGATTAGCCGCGACCCGAAGTCCGCGGAGGGGAGCGCGGGGCGACTACAATAGATGGCGAGCAGTTGAGGAGACTTCCCATGCCCGATATCAGCTTGACGAACAGCCAGGGGCGCGATGCCCAGGTGGTCGCGGAGAGCGTTCGCATTCCCGTCCGGGTGCGCTGGGTCGATGCCGAGAATCGACAGGCCTCCAGCGCCAAACTCCTCAAAGGTACCATCGACCGCGATTACGAAGCACTCCTCGAACAGGCCGGTTCGCCCGAGAAGCTCGGC
>JANNDF010000773.1:0-5050 GCA_031387445.1 Planctomycetia bacterium | reverse complement strand
GAGAGGGGAGTGAGAATCACCATGAACCCCTGGGCCGAGTACACCCCCACCGACGCCAACCCGTGGGACCTGAAGAAGGCCGGGCACCTGTACCGCCGGGCGGCGTTCGGAGCCACGCACGCCGAACTCGCCCAGGCGGTGAAGGACGGCCCGAAGGCGGCCATCGACCGCCTGCTGAAGGGCGGCACGCCGACCGCCGACTTCGACAAGACGTCCGAGTACATGGCGAGCGAGCGGAGCCTGCCGGCGGGCAGTAACAACGGCCGGCTGGCAGCC
This sequence comes from Planctomycetia bacterium, assembly GCA_031387445.1. GTDB lineage: Bacteria > Planctomycetota > Planctomycetia > Gemmatales > Gemmataceae > JALHQU01. The sequence goes on along the minus strand of JANNDF010000773.1, from coordinate 4,774 downwards.
TGGTGGCTGTGGCGGGTGCTGAACACCGCCCACCCGCTGCACGAGAAGATGTGCGTCTTCTGGCACAACCACTTCGCCACCAGCAACGTGAAGGTGCAGAACGCCCGCTTCATGCTCGGCCAGTACAAGCTGATTGCGAGGCACGCACTCGGCGACTTCCGCGACCTGCTGAAGGAGATGTCGTTCGACCCGGCCATGCTGGTGTGGCTGGACGCCAAGGAGAGCAAGAAGGGGAAGCCGAACGAGAACTACGCCCGCGAACTGATGGAGCTGTTCTCGCTCGGCATCGGGAACTACTCCGAGGCGGACATCCGCGAGGCGGCACGGGCGTTCACCGGGTACGACGTGACTGCTGGCAAAATGAAGTTCGATGCCAAGCAGCACGACGCCGGCGAGAAGACGGTGTTCGGCAAGAAGGGGGATTACAGGGGCGACGACATTGTGAGGTTGTGCCTCGACAAGCCGTCGTGCCCGACATTCATCGTAACCAAACTCTACCGCTACCTCGTCAGCGAAACGGTCGAGCCGACCGCCGAGGTGATCGCCCCGCTCGCCGAGCAGTACCGCAAGGACGGGTTCGATACCGGCAAATTGGTCGAGACCATTCTGCGTTCCGAACAGTTCTTCACCGCGGCCAGCTACCGCCAGAGGGTGAAGCCGCCGGTCGAGTTCGCCGTCGGCATCGTGAAGGCACTGGAAGGCACCACCGGCCCGCAGCCGCTCGCCGAAGAGCTGGAGCGCCTCGGGCAAGCCCTCTTCGCCCCGCCGAGCGTGAAGGGGTGGGACGGCGGCCCGACGTGGCTGAACGCCCAAACACTGCTCTTCCGCCAGAACCTGGCACTGGCGCTCACCAGCGGCGACGGCCTCGGCCTGCGGTGCGATCCGGCGGCGGTGCTCGCCAAACACGGCATCAACAAGGACGAGGAGGCGGTCGAATTCCTGCTCGGGCTGTTCTTGCAACACGACGTGCCCGCCGCCGCGAAAGAGAAGTTGCTCACCCACCTCGCCGACTCCGCGAAGGCAAAGCCGCCGGCGTTCTGGAAGAACGACGACGCCACCCGCCGGCGGGTGAGAACGGTCACCCATCTGGTCCTCACCCTGCCCGAAATGCAACTCGCCTGATTCGCGTGACAGACACGATTGCCGCCACAGGGTGGATGGCAGAAGATGTCTTCCCACCCCGCGAGTGCGCGCCATGCCCATCTCCGTCAGTTGCCCCTCCTGCTCGGCCGGCTTCAAGGTGAAGGACGAGTACGCCGGCAAGCGGGCCAAGTGCCCGAAGTGCGGCCAGCCGATCACCATCCCTGTGGTGGATACCGTGCTGATGCCGCCGCCGGCGAAAGCCGCGGCCCCGGTCGCCGCCCGGCCGGTGGTGGCGAGCAAACCGAAGCCGACCCCTGTGCCGGTGGACGACGAGGCGGACGAACCCGGCAGCCCGAAGCGCAAGCGAGGGGCGGACGACGACGAAAATCCGCGGGCCAAAAAGCGCGCGAAAGATGACGAGGAGGACGACAATCCCCGATCACGGAAAGGGAAGGACGAGGGTGATGAGGGCACCGAGCCGAAGTCCCGGCGGAAGCGTGGCGACGACACTGATGACGATACCCCGCGGAGCAAGCGGCGTCGTGGTGACGATGACGACGAGCCGAAGAAGAAGAGCAAGGCGCTGCCGATCATCCTGGGCGTCGTCGGCGGGTTGCTCCTTCTGTGTGGCGGCGGGTGCGCCGGCGTGTGGTTCGGGGTGATCGTGCCGGCGGCTGAGAAGGCACGGGCCAGGAACAGCGAGAGGCAGGCCGAACTCGACGAGTGGGAGAAAAATCTCAATCCCCAGGCGGGTGGGGCCGAGCTGTCGGCGGCGAAGTTGGGTCAGATCCGACCGGGCATGACCGTGCAGCAGGTCGAGTCCGTTCTCGGCCGAGGCACCCCCGCCGACAACTCGGCCGTGGTCCTCGCTACGGCCGGCGCACCATTCGAACTCGGTGCGAGCAAGCGGTGGTCGGCGAAGCAACAGCTGGGGCACGTCTCCTCGTGGGACGTGTTCCCCAACCGGGTGCTGGTGGCGTTCACGGCCGACCCGAAGGCCGGCGGCACGGTCGAAGGCGTGGGGGCATCATTGCGGAACAGTTGGTCCGAACCGATTCCACTGGCCGGGCCGGGTGACGGGTCGGAGTTGACGGCCGCGAACGTAGCCAAACTGAAGGCCGGGATGACCCAGGCCGAAGTCCAAGCCGTTCTCGGGGTCGGGACGAAAGCCGACATCGGGCACCTGGGCAGGTGCGCCCCGTCCCTGCCGCCGACCGCCATGCAAGACGCCCTCCCGCGGTGGACGGACGCGGTCCAGCGCGGCGTCGTCCGGCACTGGGAGCACAACCTGACCGCCAGCCATGTGCTCGTGGCTTACACCTCGGACCCGACGACAGGTGGTACGGTGGACGGCGTCCTCGCCAAAGTCGATTTCAAGGGCACCGAGCCGATCAAGCTGCCCGGCGGCGGCGGGGGCACCCCCACTATCCCGACGACGCCGAGCACCGGCCCCGGTCCGAACGTGCAGTACATCAACATCACCGCCACTGCCCTGGCGAAGGAGTTCGACGCTAACCCGGCGGCGGCCGAGACCAAGTACAAGGGGAAGGATTTGAAAGTGACCGGCGTCGTCTCCGAGATCCCAATCGACGCGGTGTGGTTCTCGATGACCGGTGTGTCCCCGCCTGCGTCGCGGGCGGTCATCAGCGTGCCGGTGGATGTGAAATTCGGGGCGTGGGGGCCGATCAAGAAGATGAAGGTGGGAGACACGGTGACGGTCACGGGCAAGTTCAAAGAGTTCGTGAAGGGCAAGAATAACGCCTGGGAACTGAAGGTGAACGACGCCGTGATTGTCGCCAAGTGAGCTGAAACCCGTCCCACCCGCTCCGGGTACACTCGGCAACCTGCCCGCGTGTGCCCGGAGCCTCCCATGACCGACCGCCGCGATTTCCTCCGCACGTCCGCACTGCTCGGCTTCGGGGCGACCGTCCCCACCTTCCTTGGTAACACGGCACTCGCCGCCCCCACGTCCGACAAGCCCGGCGCGAAAGACACCATCCTGGTGGTGGTGCAACTGACCGGCGGGAACGACGGGCTGAACACCGTCATCCCGTTCGCCGACGCCGAGTACGCCAAACTGCGGCCGAACATCGGCATCAAGAAAGACGACGTGAAGAAGCTGACCGACTCGCTGGGGCTGCACCCGAGCATGGGCGAGTTCGCCAAGTTGCACGACGACAAGGCGCTCTGCGTCGTGCAGGGCGTCGGCTACCCGAACCCGGACCAGTCGCACTTCCGCAGCATGGACATCTGGCACGCCGCCAGCACCGAGAAGAGTCTCACCGAGGGGTGGCTGGGCAAGGCGTTCAAGGAGAAGGCGGTGCCGGGATTCCACCTGGCCGACAGCACGAAGGAGTCCGCCCCCCTCGCCCTCACCGGCGCACCCGCCCGCATCCCGAGCATCACCAGCCTGGAAGACTTCCAACTGAAGACCAGCGGCGGCGACCCGGCCGAACAGGCCAAGCAGAAGAGGCTGATCGAGAGCGTCAGCGGCGGGAGCGACGGGAAGGCCGACCTGCTCGACTTCGTCCGTCGCACGGCGACGACCACCTACGCCAGCACCGAGAAGTTGGCGAGCATCGGCAAGAACTATACCCCGAAGGTGACGTACCCGACCACTGCCCTGGCGAACCGGCTGAAACTGGCGGCACAACTCATCGACGCGGGCGTCGGCGCGCGGCTGTTCTACGTGAGCCTGGACGGGTTCGACACGCACGCCGGGCAAGGCGGGGCGACCGGCGGGCACGCCAACCTGCTCGGCACGGTGAGCGACGCCATCGCCGCCTTCTACCGCGACGTGGCCGCCCGCGGGCACGGCGAGCGGGTGTGCGTGATGACGTTCAGCGAGTTCGGCCGGCGGGCGAAGGAGAACGGCAGCAAGGGCACCGACCACGGCAGCGGGGCACCGCTGTTCCTGGTTGGCGGGCGGGTGAAGGCGGGAATCGTGGGCGATCACCCCAGCCTGACCAAGCTGGAAGACGGCAACCTGAAACACGCCACCGACTTCCGCACCGTGTACGCCGCCGTGCTGAACGAGTGGCTGGGCGTGGACGCGACGAAAGTGCTGGGCAAGGGGTTCGAGCCGGCGAAGGTGTTCAAGGCGTGAATTGGTTCCCCTCTCCCCTTGAGGGAGAGGGGTGAGGGGTGAGGGGACGTACCGTCCACCTATAATTCTGCCACCTAACCCCCGGTGGCCGATGATTCATTTCCAGGGCGTCGAAACCTTCCCCGCCCCGCTTGCCGAGGTGTCAGCAAAGCTGTCCGACGCCGGCTTCCTCGCCGCCAACCTGCCCGACACGACTGCGATCGAAACTGCACCCGACCGTGCCGTTTGGAAGGTGCGGCCGAAGGTGGCGTTCCTGGCCGGCGAACTGGACTCCGTTTGCACAGTGGTGGAACGCAGCCCGGAACACGTGAAGTATCGGGTGGAAGTGAAGGGTGTGGGCAGCGGGAGCGTGGTGGAGTCGGAGTTGAAGTTCACCGCCGGCGAGGACGGCACGAGCACGCTCGTGAACTGGACCGGCGATGTGGTGAGCATGACCGGGTTGCTGAAACTCGCTCCGAAAGGGCTGGTGCAGGCGACCGCCCAGAAGGTGATCGCCGACTGCTGGACCGCCCTCAAGTCGAAGGTGTGACCCGAACTCGAGATTCATTAGTCGGCTCTGTCTGGAACCGCCGGCGTGAGCCGGCC
>JANNDF010000770.1:0-3792 GCA_031387445.1 Planctomycetia bacterium | reverse complement strand
GGCCGGCTCACGCCGGCGGTTCCAGACAGCCGGTTACTTCTTCTCTTCCTTCTTCGGCTCGTCTTTCTTCTCCTCCACCTCGAACCCCTTGTCCTTCGCCTGGGTGCGGATGGTCGCCTTCAGGGCCTCGTCGAGCGCCTTTTCGCCGGTCGTTTTGGGCGCCTTCTTCTGCTCGTCCTCGATGTGCTTGGTACGCTTCGTGGACAGGTCGGTGATCTTCTTCTGGATGTCCGCCCGCTCCTCCGCCTTCTTCTTCAAGTACCCTTCCCGCTCTTCCGGCTTCAGCTTCTTCATCTCGTCGCACATCTCCTCGTCCTTCAGCGTCTTGATGTCGAACTTGGGGTCGTTCTTCATGCGGTCGAGCAGGTCCCAGGCGTCGTTGCGGTACTGGCTGCCGCCTTTCGCCTCGGCCCGCGCCGCCGCCGCCCCGGGGGCCGCCTTCGCCGCGTTGCTGTCCTGCACCGACTGGTTCTCCTTCTTCGCCACCCCGTCTTTGCCGTAGGCCACATAGGTGGTGTTCAGCTTGCCGCTCAACTCGGCCAGGTCTTTGTCATAAGGCGTGGCGATCACCTGCTGGCTGGCCTTGTTCTGGTCGATGTTGGCGAACTTGCCGCCGCCCTGTTCGGCCAGCGACTGCCAGCCCGGAGCGATGCCGTCGGTGTTCGGCCCGCAGTAGATGGCGTTTACGATCACGCCCTTCGCCTTGGCCGCCTTGCCCAGGTCGGCGTAGCTCACGCTCTTGTCCTGGTCGGCCTCCTCGTTCCCGCACACGAAAACCAGCTTCAGCCCGCCCTTGTCGTCGGCCCACTTCTGATCCTCGATGGCCCGCTTGCTGACCGTCGTGGCGTACTCGGTGCTGCCGCTGATCTTCAGGGCGGTCAGCTTCTCGTACACCGCGTCCAGGTCGCTGGTCAGGTCGATCTCCTTGCGGATCCACCCGCTGGCGGCGGTGTACTCGCCGCCGTTCCCGCCGTAGCTGTACACGCCCACCCGCAGCACGGGGGTGGGCTTGATCTTGGCCAACTCGTTCACGATGTCCCACAGCTTCAACCGGGCGGAGTCGAGCAGCCCGTTCATGCTGCCGGAGCAATCCAGGCAGATGACCAGATCGACCGGCTTGGAAGACTGGGGGACGGGGGCGGCTGGGCTGACGGCGGCGGTGGCGAGGAGCACCACGGCGGCGGCGGACAGGCGGACCAGGGAGCGCATGAGAGGTCTCCGGAGCATTCGACGGGCCGGCAGAACGTCGGCCCCCGCCGATTCTAACGAGTGACCGGGTGCTGTGGGTGTAACGGCGGGGTAACGGGGAGAATCGCGGCTGGGGTGCGTTCTTCGACCCCAACGGGGTCGTTCTCACAGCCCAGGGTTGAGGGCCACAGGCCCGACACCCTGGGAACACGAACGCATCGTCCCTGGTTCACGCACGCCACCCCATCACCCCGACCCCAACGGGGTCGTTCAGTCCCACACATACCGTTCGTCCCATTCTTCCTTGTATCGCGTCAGCCACTCGCGGTATTCGTCCTGGAACGTCTGCCGCTGGTGGTGCTCCGGCTGACGGCGAATGTACTCCCGCACCGCGTCCAGGTGATCGTCACTAACGGAGAATGTCCCGTACCCGGCCTGCCACTGGAATTTCGCCACAACGTCCGGTCGCTGGTTCACCCACGCCGACGACGCCTTTTTCACACCCGCCATCGCGTCCGCAATCGCCAGCGTTCGGGACAGGCGGAACAACAGGTGAACGTGGTCCGCCACACCGCCGACGATCAGCGACTGACTCCCTGACTGGTTGACCAGCCCGCCGAGGACGCGGAACAGTTCCTCCCGCCACGGGTCGAGGATGGTCGGCTCCCGGAGTTTGGTCGAGAAAATGGCGTGGACGAACATCGCCCCGAAGGATTGCGGCACGGTGGACCTCCAGCTTGAACGACCCCGTTGGGGTCGGTGTGGTCTGGGTCGTGTTCCCAGGGTGTCGGTGCTTCGCCCCTCAACCCTGGGCTGTCTGAACGACCCCGTTGGGGTCGAAACCCTCACGGGTGAGGGGCGCTCACGCCGTGCCGGGCGGCCAGGTAGTTGCCGATGTCGATCGGGCCGTCGAGGTAGCGCTTGCCGGTCGTGGCGGTGTGAACCGTCACGCCGGCGGGCAAGACACTCGCGTCGTCGAGCACCAGCACCGGGCAGCCGGGGTGCTTCTCCCCGAGCACGGCCGCCACCTCCGCCCGCGGGCGGGGGAAGCCGACCTCCTTCACCTCCACTTTCTCCCGCAATTGCGGGTAGTAGCTCAGCAGCCCGCTCACCGTCGCACACGGCGGGCAGTAGTAGGTGGTCGCGCCGGCTTTCGCGTCGGCGAACCCCGGCTTCAGCAGGAACAGCACGTCGGCCATCGGAACACCCTCCACGGAGATGCGGTCACTCTCGCCGAAGCCGCCTCAGGCGGCAAGGCGACGCCGTGGAATCGGCGGCGTTGACAGTGCCGGCCCGGCGCCTATCATGGCTGTCTTACGTTTGCCCGTACCCCCGCAGAGTTTGAGGCGGTCATGGCCGTACCGAAGCGACGCACGTCGAAGTCCAAGAAAGGGCACCGCCGCAGCCACCACTTCATCGTCCCGAAGCAGGTGCAGTACTGCGTGCAGTGCAACGAGCCGGTGCTGCCGCACCGCGTCTGCGGCAACTGCGGCAACTACCAGGGCCGCACGGCGGTGGTCATCCCGACCGAAACCGAAGGGAAGTAACCCATGCGGATCGCCCTCGACGCGATGGGCGGCGACCACGGACCGCGGCCGAACGTGGCCGGGGCGGTGGCTGCCCTCGCCGCCGCGCCCGACCTGAGCGTGGTCCTCGTCGGCGACAAGGCCCAGCTCGACCCGCTGCTCGCCGCCATTCCCCACCCGGCCGACCGCCTGGAAGTGTTCCACGCGGCCGAGGTGGTGGGTATGGACGAGAAGCCGGTCGAAGCACTTCGCAAGAAGCCCGACAACTCCATCGCCCGCTCCTGGCAACTGCTGGCCACCAAACAGGTGGACGGGCTGGTGAGCGCCGGCAACACCGGGGCGGTGGTCGGCGCCGGGGTGTTCACCCGCAAGTTCCTGAAGGGCATCCGCAAGCCGGGCATCGCGGCCGTCATGCCGACCATCACCGGCGGCAAGTGTGTGATCCTGGACGTGGGGGCGAACGTGTTCCCCAAGCCGGCCCACCTGTTGCACTACGGCGTCATGGGCAGCGTGTTCGCCAAGCACATGCTCGGCATCGACAGCCCCCGCATCGGCCTGATGAACGTGGGTGAAGAACAGGGCAAAGGGCACGACCTCGTGCAGACCGCGTACGACCTGTTCCGCAAAAGCCCGCTGAACGACCGGTTCATCGGCAACGTGGAAGGCCGCGACGTTCACGGTGGGGCGGTGGATGTGATCGTCACCGACGGGTTCGTCGGCAACGTGGTGCTGAAGCACGCCGAGGGTCAGTTCGAGTTCATGATGAAGATGGTCGGGCAGGCGGTGATCGGCCAGTTGCAGGCCGAAAAGGAGTTGGGGGCGAAACTGCTGGCCAAACTGGTGGACCGATTCCACCACAGCAGCACCGGCGGGGCACCCCTGCTCGGCGTGGACGGCTGCTGCATGATCTGCCACGGGTCGAGCGACGAGCGGGCCATTGCCAACGCCCTCGGCGCCGCCGCCCAGGAGACCCGCGTCAAGCTGAACGAGAGGATCGTCGAGGAACTGGCGGCACTGCCCGTCGTCGAAGACTCGGAATAACTTGTCTGGTTCCCAGGCCGTTGGCCTGGGCTGAGGG
>JANNDF010000684.1:0-3714 GCA_031387445.1 Planctomycetia bacterium | reverse complement strand
TGTCGCCTCACCCCTTGATGAAGTTCTTCCAGATGTCCAGCCCGAGGGTGAACACCATCAGGCTGAGGACCATCACCAGCCCGAGGATGGTCAGCCAGGTGTGGATGAACGTGGGCGGCGGCTTGCGGAAGATGGCCTCGTACAGGAGGAACATCATGTGCCCGCCGTCGAGCACCGGGATGGGCAGGAAGTTGACCACCGCCAAACTCACGCTGATCAGCCCGAGGAACAGGACGAGCGTGGGCAGGTCTTCGCCGGCCAGCTTGTAGCTCATCGTCGCCAGGGTGATCGGCCCGCTCATGGTGAACGGCGAGATCCGCCCGACCGCCATGCCGTACATCCCCTGGTAGTTCGTCTTGATGCTCCGCACCGTGCGGCGGCCGCCCAGCCCGAGGGCGTCGAACAGGCCGTTCGCCTGCTGGGTGTCCTTCTCGAGCATGAAGTCCAGCCCGTTCCACGGGATGCCCCACGACTCGTCCGGGGTGGCGGCGATGGTCCCTTCCACCGGTATCCCGTTGCGGTCGGCCTTGAACTCGATGGCGTGCGGCGGCTGGATTTGCAGCTTGTAATCGACGAACGCCCAGTGGTGCCCCTTCACCTTGTCCCAACTGCCGGACTTCGGCTCGGACGCCGCCTGCTTGCCGTTCAGCTTATACACCGCGGTGTCAATCTTCGCGTCGGTGATCGTGTCGCCCGGTTGGAGCGGGGTTTTGGCGGCCGGCGAGTCGGGCACGATGGCGGCGATCTCGTTCGACACCCGGTAGGCCAGCCCCAGCCCGCCGAGCGGCAGCGGGGTGTTCGGGCTGAGCAGTTTGAAGGCGTCCTCGCGGAGCGATTCGTCCCACGCCAGTTCCACCGTCTTCGCCATGCTGCTGTTCGGCGAGAGGACACTCACGCTCACCGTCTTCCCGTGGGGCGTGCGGGCCGCCCACCGGTTCAGCTCGAACGGCAACCGCAGCGGGTTGTTCGCCTTCGGGTCGGCCGGGTCGAACAGTGACACCTCCTTGTCACCGTCTTTCACCGTCACCTTCGTGATCACGTCGCCGTCGGTCAGCACCTTCTCGCCGTCCATCTGTTGCAAGTTGAACCCCGCCTTCTCGGCCGAACTGCCCGCCCGCACGGCCGCGATCTGCCCCATCTTCATCCGCAGGCCGGTGTCGTGGCGGAACGCCGCCGGGATCGCCACCGTCGCCTTCTCGCCGCCGTCCAGCCGTTGCACCTCGACCGTCACGTCTTTCCCGGCCAGTGCGCTCAACCGCCGCTGGTAGTCGAACGTCTTCCCCGGCAGGCCGTTCCAGTTCTCTTCCAGCGGGGTGAGCTTGGTCGGGTCGGCCGGGTCGGTCATGGCCAGGATGGTGTCGCCGGGCAGGAGGAGCGGCTTGCCGGCCTTCTCGGCCGCCTCGTTCGCCTTGTGGGCGGGGGTGTTCGGCACATACGGGGGCAGCGGGTCCCGCTTCGTGTACGCCAGTTGGGTGCTGAACGGGAAGCCGAGGCCGAGGGTGGGGTAGTACGCCCCTTCGGCCACTTGCGCCTCGATGTTGTAGGTCTTCGACTGGTCGCGGAGGCTGGTCTCCAGGTGGATCTTGCTCCCCTTGCTGGAACTCGACACCTCCGGCGGGATGTCGGCGAACCACGGCTTCTCGATGTCGTTGATCTTGGTCACCCGCACGCCCGGCTGCACCCCGGCCTGCCACGCCGCGCTGCCCGGCTCCACCGCCTGCACCACCGGCGGCATCTCCTTCACCCCGGCCGAGTAGGCGATGACGAAGCAGACCGCCGCCAGGATGACGTTCATGACCACCCCGGCCGAGATGATGATCATCCGCTGCCACACCGGGCGGTTCTTGAAGCTCCGCGGGTCGGTGTCGTCGTCCACGTCGTCCTTCGGCGTGTCCGGGTCGGTCTCGCCGGTGCTCTCGCCGGCCATGGCCACGTACCCGCCGAGCGGGATCATGCCCAGCTTGTAGTTCGTCTCGCCCAGCTTGAACTGGCAGAACGGCCACGCCGGGCCGAACCCGATGCTGAACGTGCGGACGTACACGTTGCAAAACTTCGCCGCCAGAAAGTGCCCCAACTCGTGCAGGAAGATGATGCCGCTCAGCCCGACGGCCGCGAGCAGCACGTCCTGCCAGTAGAACTTCCAGCACACCACCGCCGCGATGGCGACCATCACGGCCAGCTTCCAGCCGTTCACCTTCAGCCACGCGGACACGTCGTTCCGCGGCACGGGCACGAGCGGTTCGGGCGGCAGGTGGCCGGGGTCGGTCGGCGGGGTGTGGCTGGCGTCGGGCGGGTTCACGGGGTTCGGGGTGGCGTCCACCGGGCTACCTCCTGGCGTGCCCACCCGTCGAGGCGGAGCAGCGTGGTCAATGTCGGACTCGGGTCGAAGTCGTGCGCGTGCAGCACCGCCCGCACGCAGCGGGCGATGTCCGTGAATCCTATCTGTCGGCCCAAGAAGCGGAGCACGGCGGCCTCGTTCGCGGCGTTCAGCACGGCCCCGCTGCTGCCACCGCGCTCGGCCACCTCGAAGCCCAAATCCAGGGCCGGGAAGGTGGCCCGGTCGGGCTGCTCGAACGTCCACCGCGACAGTTCCCGCCAGTTCAGCCGCTTGGCCGGGCCGGACACCCGGTGCGGGTAGAGCAGTGCGTACTGGATCGGCAGCCGCATGTCGGGCGGGGAAAGTTGTGCCAGCACGGAGCCGTCGGCGAACTCGACGAACGAGTGGACGACCGACTCCGGGTGAACGATCACGTCGATCTGCTCGGCCCGCAACCCGAACAGCCAGCGGGCTTCGATCACTTCCAACGCCTTGTTCATCAGCGTGGCCGAGTCGATGGTGATTTTCGGCCCCATCTGCCACGTCGGGTGCTTCAGCGCCTGTTCCGGGGTCACGGACTCCAACTCGGCCGCGGTTCGCCCGCGGAACGGCCCGCCGCTGGCGGTGAGCACGACACGCTCCACGTCGGCAGCGGTGTGCCCGGTGAGCGCCTGGAAGATGGCCGAGTGTTCGGAATCGACCGGGAGCAGCGTGGCGTTCCGCTTCGCCGCCAGTTCCATCACGAGCGGGCCGCCGATCACCAGCGTTTCCTTGTTCGCCAGCCCGACGGTCTTGCCCGCTTCGATCGCCGCCCAGGTGCCCGTAATCCCGGCCGCCCCGACGACCGCGGAAAGCACCACACCCACGTCCGCGGCAGACGCCAGTTCGCACACCGCGTCGTCACCGTACTTCAGTTCGGTTTCCGTGGGAAACGCCGAGCGGTCGAGTGAATCGAACGCGGCGCGATCCGTCACTACCGCCACGCGGGGCTTGAACTGGTGGCACTGTTCGGCGAGCAACTTGCATTTGGAATGGCACACCAACCCGACGACCTGGATGCGATCCGGCAGGCTCTCCACCACGCTCAGCGTGCTGGTGCCGATCGACCCGGTGCAGCCGAGGACGGCCACGCGGCGGGGGGAGTGGTCGGCAGTGGGGCGGGGAAAAGCCATCCCATGATTGTAGTGCCGCCACCCGGCGGGTACACTTCCCCCCACTTCAGACGACCGGGGTTTAGCATTTCTGCGGCAACGCAGATGGCCGATGTTGCGTCGGCCGAGCGCATGGCCTGCCATGCTCCCCAGCGAACGCTGTTCCAGGTCCGCTATCGGTCCGGGGAGGCCCCTGGAACCTTTGGTCTGGAACAACCTCGCGGATCGCGGTTCCAAAGGTTCCAG
>JANNDF010000672.1:0-11635 GCA_031387445.1 Planctomycetia bacterium | reverse complement strand
CAGCGCCCGCGTGAGGCCGTGCAGGGCGCGGTTCTGGCGGGCGTCATCCGGGCGGGTGACAGTCAGAGTGGAGCCGTCCACCTTCACCGTCATGGCCGGGTGATGGGTGAACTCCAACTTCTTCCCGCCGCCCTCCACCGTGACCTTCTGCCCGCTCACGTTCACTTTAACACCCGCCGGGATGACGACAGGGGCTTTGCCGATACGAGACATCGTTCGTTCTCCGTGGGCTTCACCGACCGAGTGGGGTCGGAACGCAGCCCTGGTTGCAGGTCCGGCGGTGCCGGACATGTGAATCGCTGGCGTCCGGCACAGCCGGACCTACCGAATCACCACACAGTGGCCAGGATCTCGCCGCCGACCTTCGCCTTCTTCGCCTGACGGTCGGACATCACGCCCCGACTGGTGCTCAGGATGGCGATGCCCAGGCCGTCGAGGACGATCCGCACTTCCTTGTACCCCTGGTAGACGCGGCGGCCGGGCTTGGAGTAGCGGGCGATGTGGCGGATCACCTTTTCGCCATCCGGCCCGTACTTGAGGAACACCTGGAGGACCACCTGGGCCTGGCCCATGTCGGTCGTCTCCTGGAACTCCTTGCCGCCTTCCGTCTCGACGTACTTGCCGACGCGGTAGCCGAGGACGAAACCCTCGTCGGTCAGCACCTTGGCGACGGCCACCTTCAGCTTGGTGGCCGGCATGTCCACCGCCGGCCGCTCGATGTTACTCGCGTTGCGGATGCGGGTGAGCATGTCCGCGATCGGGTCGGTCATCATGGCAGAAGTTCCAGGTTCCAAGTTCCAGGTTCCAGGTTCAGCAACTTCCGGTTCGTGTTGGTCGCTCGACCGCAGGAGCGGGAGCGGGTATCAACCTGGAACCTGGAACTTGGAACCTGGAACTTCGGGGTGGGTTTACCAGGACGCCTTGCGGACGCCCGGGATGATACCGCTACTGGCCATGTCGCGGAAAATGATCCGGCACACACCGAACTTGTTCAAGAACGCCCGCGGGCGGCCGGTCACCTTGCACCGCTTGCGGATCTTGATCAGGTCCCGCGGGCGGAGGATCTTGCTCTTGTCCCGCTGGTCTTCCGGCTTGGCCAGTTCGGCCTTGTGGGCTTCGACCGCGGCCATCTGTTTGCGGTGCCGGGCCATCTTCGCGGTGGTAGACATTACGCGAACCTCACACCACGAGCTGGGTCGTGGTGGTGGGATGGAGACTGTTCCAGGTCTGGGCAGTCAATGCGGCGTTCCGACCCGGACGAGCGGGCCGGCCGTTCCGTGAACCTGCACACCAAAAACGCTATGGTAAAGGCGAATCGCTGTTCGGCAAGGGGAGATCGCCGGTTTCTTCCCTCTCCGACTCACCCCCGTCGTCCTCGAAATAGTGCGCGAGAATGGGGTCGTCTGGAGGCGACACCGGGCGTTTCGCCAGCACCGGAGGGGTAGCTCGCTTTCGCCTCGCGTCCCGTTCCGCGTCCTCCGCCTTCTCCGCGGCTCGCCGTCGCTCCTCCCGCATCCGCTCCACCGCTTCGACGAACGCCGGGTGAACGTTGACGAGTTTGACGTGCCGCTCGTCAATGAGCGTGACGCGGAGCGACAGGTGCCACAGGATGAGCCATAGAGCGACGCCGAGGATCAAAACCGCGACTCCGACCACGAACAGGTTTCCGCCTGACGCGGTCGTCGCGGCCGACCGCATCAACACCAGACCGACCACCCCCACCGCCACGCCTGTGAGCACCACAGTGGCGCCGACCAGTCGCCGCCACAACCAGTGCCACTTCTTGGCGGGGATCAGCGGCAGGTCGAGCGTCACCGTCTTTCGGAAAAGCAGCCACAGGATGATGACCAGGACGTTCATCAACGGCAGGAGGAACAGCCACCCCTGATTGGTCGCCAGCGTGCGACCAGTGCGAAACCCGCACGCCCGCCCGCTGAGCACACACACGGACGGAAGGCGCGTCTCGCGGACCTCCTTCCGAGTGAGCCGAATGCTGGCCATCGATGGTCGTCCAGTGCGGGTGAGACGGGTCATTCGGGCGGGGGTTGTGAGGCGAGCGGTCGGGCCGACGGCGGCGGTTCGGTATCTCGCTCCCGCCGGCGCCGCCGCCACTTTGCTTCACGCTCCGCGTCATCCTCCTCTTCTCCGGGCCGACGCCGCGCCTCGCGTTCGTCCCTGAGCGAGTCCAGCGCTTCCGCGAACGCCGGGTGGACGTTGTTCAACTTCACCCACCGGTCCGAGATGTAGGAGACGCGGACGCCCTTCTCCCACACGAACATCGAGTAGAAGTAACTGGCGAAGGCGAGTACGGCCCCGGTCAGGGCGGCGACTGGGCCGACCATTTGGAACTCACCGGACCCGATCAGCACGAACCCGCCGATGCTGACGCTCGTGGACGTCGTCAGGAGTGCGAGCGACGGGAGCATCCGCCGCAGCCAGTAGTCCCGCAGTTCGGGGACCACCGGCAGTTCGATGGTCACGGACTTCAACCCGGCCGCCCGCACAAAGATCAGCATCGGAAAGAAGAAGATTAGCCAGCCGAGGGTGTCGAACCGCCGCGTCACCCGCTCTTCGGTCGGCTGCCCGGTGATGGCGCACAGGTCCGGCAGCCAGCCCTCATGCACCTCCCGGCGGGTGAGGCGAACGTTCGGCATCGGGCGCGCCTCCGGTCGGGTGGAGGTGTGGTGCGGGCGGTGGGTGCTGGTGTCAACAGTGTCCGTGAAACGACAAAGCCCACCCGGTGTGGGGTGGGCTTGGCGAACCCCGCTCGCGGAGCGAGCGGACCACGTTAGTCGCGGAAAGGCATTCCGAACTGGCGGAGCAGTTCGCGGGCCTCTTCGTCGCTGCGGGTGCTGGTGCAGATGGTGATGTCCATGCCCTGCGTGAAGTGGACCTTGTCCGGGTCCACTTCGGGGAACACCATCTGTTCGGCCAGCCCGAGGCTGTAGTTGCCGTTGCCGTCGAAGCTCTTCGGGTTCACCCCGCGGAAGTCGCGGATCCGCGGCAGAGCGAGGTTGATGAAGCGGTCGAGGAACTCGTACATCCGCTTGCCGCGGAGGGTGACGCGACAGCCAATATCGTACCCCTCGCGGAGGCGGAAGGTGCTGATGGCCTTTTTCGCCTGCGTCACTTGCGGCTGCTGACCGGCGATCAGTTTGAGCTGATCGACCGCCTCGGTCATGCGGTTCTTGTCTTGCAGGGCTTTGCCCACGCCCATGTTGATGCTGATTTTGGTCAGCTTGGGCAGGCTGAGCACGTTCGTGCGGCCGAACTTCGCGGCCAGCGCGGGCAGAATTTCTTTGGTGTATTGGTCTTGCAGTCGGGCCATGGTCGGCAGTCCTCGGGGTGCCTCTGCGTCGCCCCATCACGACGGGGTGAACCGGCACCGGGTTTGTGTCACTTGGCGGTGGCGTATTTCGGGTTCGGCTTGCTGAGAGTGCGGATGCGGGCACCGCTCTTCTTGGCGTACAGCTCTTTGGTGCCGTCCGGGAGGTACCGGGTGCCGACGCGGGTGGGCGTGTTCGCCTGCGGGTCGATGAGGGCGACGTTCGAGACTGCGACCGGCATCTCCTTGCTCAGGCGCCCGCCCTGCGGGTTCTTCCGCGACGGCTTCAGGTGCTTGTACACCAGGTTGATGCCCTGGACGACCACCTTCTCCCTCACGCGGAGGACGCGGAGCACCTTGCCGCGCTTGCCCTTGTCGTCGCCGGCGAGGATCACCACGGTGTCGTCTTTGCGGATGAACATGGTCGTAATCGGGTATGGGGTATCGGGTGCGGGGTATGGTCCAATCACTCGCGGGTCGGGCCGGGTGACACTCACACCCCAAACCCCATACCGCATACCCTTGCGTCAGACCACTTCCGCGGCCAGGCTGATGATCTTGCCGAACTTCGTCCGCAGTTCTCGGGGGACAGCACCGAAAATACGGGTGCCGCGAGGGTTGTCATCGTTGTCGAGGAGCACCAGGGCGTTGCTGTCGAACCGGACGTAGGAGCCGTCCTCGCGGCGGGTGGCCACCTTGGTACGGACGATGACGCCGCGGACCACGTCGCCCTTCTTGACGTCCGAACCGGGCAGCGACTTTTTGACGCTCGCCTTGATGATGTCGCCCATGTAGGCCACTCGGCGCTTACTGCCGCCGAGCACTTGAATGCACATCACCTCTTTGGCGCCGGTGTTGTCGGCCACGTCGAGGTACGAGTACATCTGAATCATAAGTTACCCCGACGGTGTGCCAGATGGTCCGGTCTGTGAGCGGTCGATCACTTGGCCGCGGCGGAGGCGGCGGCCGGGAGTTCGCTCCCGGCGACCGCCCCTTCCAGGTTGGCGACGGTGCGGGTGGGGGCGCGGGTGATGACCCGCACCAGTGTCCACCGTTTCATCTTTGAGAGTGGACGAGACTCGCGGATTTCCACCGTGTCGCCCAGGTGCGAGTCGTTCGACTCGTCGTGGGTGTAGCACACCGTCCGCTGCTTGACGAACTTGCCGTACTTCGGGTGGCGGACGAGCCGCTGGACTTCCACCCGGCGAGACTTGTTCATCTTGTCGCTGGTGACGATGCCGGTCACAACCCGCCCTTTCGGGGCGGCGGCGGCGGGCGTGCTGGTGGTGGTGGTGTCGGCCATTACTTACCGCTCCCCTTCTTCGTGGTGCGGGAGGCCAGGAGGGTTTCGACCCGCACCTGCGCCCGCTTGGCCCGCCGCTTGCCGGGGCCTACGGTCTTGGTTTTGATGTCGTCCAACTGCTTGAGCAGGTCGGCGTCGGGCAGGTCGCCCAACTTCTTCAGTTGCCGCTGCCGCTGCACCATCTTGATACGGGCGATGTCCCGCTTCGCCTTGCGGATCTCGCTCGGCGTCTCCAGCCGGTCGGTGGCCGACTGGAACCGCAACTGGAACAGTGTCTTTTCCGTGTCCTTGAGCGCGAGCGCCAGTTGCTCGTCGCTCTGGCCGGTGATGTCGTCGATCTTCATGGTAATCTCCCGCTCCCTGGCGGTCGCGGTTCGTGGGAGTCGGGTTACACGTTCGGCCGGCGGGTGACGAACCGGCACTTGAACGGCATCTTGTACGCCACCTTCGCCAGGGCTTCTTTCGCCTGGGCTTCCGGGATGCCGCCGATCTCGAACAGGATCATGCCGGCCTTCACCACCGCCGCCCAGTATTCCGGCTCGCCCTTGCCCTTACCCATCCGCGTTTCGGCCGGGATGGAGGTCACGCTCTTGTGCGGGAACACCCGCATGTAGTAGCGGCCTTCGCCAGATACGAACCGGGTGATGGTCACGCGGGCGGCTTCGATCGTCTGGGCGGACATCCACCCGCCTTCGAGCGACTGGAGGCCGAAGTCGCCGTAGGCGACGTAGTTGCCCCGCTGGGCGTTGCCCTTGATGGCGCCGTTGTACTTCTTCTTGGCGGCCAGTCCGCGGATCACCCCGCGCTGGACTTTGCGGTACTTGACCCGCTTCGGCATCTTCAAGGACATCGCACGACTCCGCGATCGGTTGTGTGTCTCACCACCCGAGGGCTCACGCCGCCCGGTTCGCCTGAATTACCCGCGACGGCGACGGGTGGACTTCCGCTGCCCGGCGGCGGAGGTGTCGGTCGTGTCGTTGATCTCGCCGGTCACGAAGTCGCCGTTGTTCACCCACACCTTGATACCGATGTTCCCTTGCGGGGTGCTGGCCTCGCTGAACCCGTAGTCCACCTTCGCCTTCAGGGTGGACAGCGGGATGCTCCCCTCCATCGCCTTCTCGCACCGGGCCATTTCCGCCCCGCCGAGACGCCCGCTCAGTTGGAGTTTGACGCCTTTCGCTCCGCCTTCCATCGCCCTCTGAATGGCGTTCTTCATGGTCCGACGGAAGCTGCTCCGCTTTTCCAGTTGCTCGGCGATGTCCTCGCTGATGATCTGGGCGTCGATCTCCGGCCGGGTCACCTCGACGGTCTTCACCTCGATGTGCCGGCGGGTCAGCTTCTCGAGCGCCTTGGTCATCTTGTCGATCTTCTCGCCCTTCTTGCCGATGATCGCCCCGATGCGGCTGCTGAACACGAACACCGTCACCCGCTCGCGGGTCCGCTCGATGCGGATCTTGGCGATGCCCGGCCGTTGCTCCTTCCGCTCCTTGGTGCGGGTCAGGTAGCTGTAAATGAACTTGCGGATGCTGTGGTCTTCGAGCAGCAGTTCCGCAAAGTCCTGCTTGTTGGCGAACCAGGCCGACTGCCAGTCGGTCATGATGCCGGTGCGGAACCCGGTGGGGCGAACTTTCTGGCCCATAATCCTAGCCCTTCAGGGGTCACGCGGTCGGTTGGGTGGTGTTCGTGTCGCCCGCCGGCAGGGCCGGGGCGCCGGCCACCGGAGTGGGGGTCGGCACCGGGGCGGCGGTCTCCGCCGGGGCCGCGCTGGCGGCGTCGAGGGCCTCCTGGTCCACCACCGTCACGATGATGTGGGCCAGCCGGCGTTTGATACCGAAGGCGGTGCCGCGGGCGCGAGGCTGGATCCGCTTGAACATCGGCCCGCCGTCGATGCGGACCTCCTGCACCACCAGGCCTTCGATGTTGCGGGCGCCCTGGTCTTCGGCGTTGCCGACGGCACTCTTCACGACCGCCTCGATCAGCCGCGCGCCACGATTCGGGAGGAACTTGAGTGCCTCCATCGCCTCGTCCACGTTCATGCCGCGGATCATCGACGCCAGCGGCCGCATTTTCCGCGGGGCGACGTCGGCGAAGCGGTGTTTGGCTTTGTAGATCATCGTCGGATCCCTAGTCATTGGTCATTAGTCACCAGTCACTCACCACTGCCCGTCGGCCCAGCCCCACAGATAACTCGTGACTGATGACGAGTGACCAGCGACTAATGACTGCTCACCTACTTCCCGGCGGCCGCCACCTTCTTGCCGGCGGTGTGCCCACGGAAGGTGCGGGTGGGGGAGAACTCGCCCAACTTGTGCCCCACCATTTCTTCCGTCACGTACACCTTGTTGAAGTTCTTCCCGTTGTGCACGAGGAACGTCTGGCCGATGAACTCGGGGACGATGACCGCCTCGCGGTACCACGTCTTGATCGGCTCCTTGGCCTTCCCCAGTTTGTCCACCTTGCCGAGCAGGCGGACGGTCGCTTCCGCTTCGTAGGGGTTTTTTTTCCGCGGCATCGCTGACCCTGCCCGTGGTTGCTTGGTTCGGGATTACCCGTTGTGCTTCTGGAACGGCCCGGCCGGCCGACGCCGGACGATGGCCGAGTTCGACGGCTTCTTGTCGCTGCGGGTCTTCCCGCCCTTGGCCAGCACCCCGCTCGGCCCCTTCGGGTGCCCACCGCTCTTGCTCCGCCCTTCTCCACCGCCCATCGGGTGGTCGGTCGGGTTCATGGCCATGCCGCGGTTGTGCGGCTTGCGGCCCATCCACCGCTTCCGCCCGGCTTTGCCCAGGCTGATGTTCATGTGGTCGGCGTTCGACACCGTGCCGATGGTGGCCCGGCACTTCTCCGACACCTTTCGCACTTCGCCGCTGGGCAGCGTGATGAGGGCCTGGCCTTTGTCACGGGCGCTCAGGGTGGCACTGCACCCGGCACTCCGACAGATCTGGCCACCCCGCCCCGGGGTGAACTCGATGTTGTGGATGGCCAGGCCGATCGGGATCTTCGACAGCGGCATGCAGTTGCCCGCCTTCGGCTCGACCGCCTCGCCGCTCTGCACCACGTCACCGGCTTTCAGCCCGTCCGGGGCCAGGATGTACGCCTTCGTCTGCACCTCGTCCTTGTACTGGAGGAGGGCGACCCGGGCGGAGCGGCACGGGGCGTACTCGACGCTCAACACCAACGCCTCGATCCCGTCCTTCTTCCGTTTGAAGTCCACCACCCGCATCATCTGCTTGTGGCCGCCCCCGCGGAACCGGCTGGTGACGATCCCCTGGAAGTTCCGCCCGCCCGTCTTCCGCGCCCGCACCAGCAGCGGCTTGTACGGGGCGTTCACCTTCGGGGTGGTACACTCGGCGAAGTCCGACACGCTGCCGGCGCGGCGGCCGGCGGAGGTCGGATTGTAGTTGCGGATGCCCATCTCGTTAGTCCTTAGTCATTAGTCCTTAGTCAATAGCAGGCCAGCACCGCGATTCTGCCACTAGTCGCCGCCCCGAAGGACTAATGACTAATGACCGATGACTAATCACTCTTAGAAGAAGTCGATCTTATCTTCCGCGTTCAGGGTCACCACCGCCCGTTTCCAGTCGCTCTGCTTGCCGACCGACTGGCGGAAGCGAACGTTCTTGCCCTTGCGGACCTGGGTGCGGACGGCTTCCACCCGCACGTTGAACAGCTCCTGCACGGCTGCGGTGATCTGGTTCTTATCGGCCAGCATGTGCACCTCGAAGGTGTACGCGTTCCGCTTGGTGACGGCGTGCGTGCCCTTTTCGGTCACCAGCGGGCGGACGATCACCTGATGCGGGCGGAGCTCGATCCCGGCCTCGCCGTGGACGCACGGCTTACGGGCCTGGAGCTTCCGCACGTACCGCTTCGGGTGTGGTCGAGACTGAGCCATCTGTATTTCACCCCGTCACTGCGTTCCGGGTTCCAGTTAGTGCCGTGGTTACTTCTTGGCCCGCAGGCTCTCCAGCGCCGCCTTGGTCAGCAACAGCCGCTTCTGCTTGAGCACCACGAAGGCGTTGAACTCGGCCTCGGGCAACACCTTCACCCCGTCGATGTTCCGCCCGCTCTTGTACACCGCCGCGTCCATCCCGGCGGTGCCGATCAGCACGGTGGTGTCGAACAGGGTGACGTCCTTCTCGACGTTCTGCTCGACGTTGTTCTCCACCTTCTTCACCACCTTGGTGCCCACCTTGATCGCCTTCAGCACGCCGGCCATCCCTTTCGTCTTCGGGCCGGTCATGGCGAGGTCGTCCACCACCACGCACTCGCCGTCGGCGAACTTGCTCAGCAGTGCCATCCGGGTCGCAGCCCGCACGGCCTTCTTCGGCAGGTGGTATTCGTAGTCGCGGGGCTTCGGCCCTTTCGCCGTACCGCCACCCACCCGCTTGTTCGTCCGCTTGGTACCGGCCCGCGCGTTGCCGGTCCCTTTCTGACGGAACAGCTTCTTGGTGCTGCCGGCCACCTGACCGCGGCGGAGGGTGCTGTGCGTGCCGGCGCGGGCGTTCGCCCGGTACATCAGCACCACATCGTGCAGCAGTTGGCGGTTGATCGTCCCGCCGAACTCGGCCGGGTCGATGCTCACCGTGCCCACTTCGGCGCCAGCCTTGTTGACCACCTTGATGGTAATCATCCCGGACACTTCCCGCACCAGCGGGTTGGATCCGGCAACGGACTGTGCGGGAACGGCAGTGCCGTTCGTGTCGGCGGCGGTCTTGGCCATCGTGCTACCTCACAACTCCGCCGGCGTGTGCTCGGCAGGCGGGCCAACCGCTTGTGCAGCGGGAGGGGCGGTGTTGCCGACGGAGTGGGGATTGCTCACCACAGCCTATTGCCGGCGGCCCCGAGGCCCGAATTATGTCCTGTCACCAAAACGAACCCGTCGCGGGGCATTTGGCTCCGCGACGGGCGGACTATCTTGTTATCGCGTCTCGGGCGGGTGTCAAGCCTGTGGCCTACCCTTTCGCCCCGATCACCCGAATTTTGATATCAACGCCAGGCGGCAGGCTGAGGCCCTTGTTCAGCGCCTCGATGGTCTTCGCAGTCGGCTGCAGGATGTCGATCAGACGCTTGTGAGTGCGAATCTCGAACTGCTCACGGCTCTTGCGATCGATGTGCGGCGACCGCAGCACCGTGTACCGTTCGATGCGGGTCGGCAGCGGGATCGGCCCGTGCACTTCCGCCTGGGTGTTCTGGGCCACCTGCACGATCTCGGCCGCGGTGCGGTCGAGGATCTCGTGGTCGTAACCTTCCATCCGGATGCGGATGCGCTCGTTCGATTTCTTCGCCACAGGCCGGTCTCCCGCTCACAAGGCACGCCGGACAATTCGAGAAGGTTTCAAGATAGGAGCTTGACGCGACCCGTCAAGGGAGCACGCCTGAACTGTGCCCTTTGCCCCGCCGGTCGAGTATGATCCAGACATCGCACGGACTGCGGAACCACGGAGCTTTGCCATGCGATTCCTCCTCCCCTTCGTCGCCCTGCTGGCGATCGCGTATGCGGCCGATGCCCAGCCCGTTCGCAAGCGACCGCCCGATCTCGTGGCCGCCCAGCCGGTGGTTCTCACGCCCGTCCTCTTCCCACTCTGGAATGTGCCGTATTGGGGAGGGTTCTACGCCAATCCTTACTACCGCGGCCTGTTCCTCCAGCCGCCGGTGGTGATCCTGCCGCAGCCGCTGCCGGCCCCCGCCGTGAACCCCGCCCGCCTCGCCGAAGACGCCGACCGTGCCGCCGCCTGCGCTCCGGCCGCCCTGACGCTCGAGTTGCCCGCGGTCGCCGAGGTGTGGCTCGACGGGGAAAGGCAGTCGAGTTCGACCGACGTCACCCGCACGCTGCTTTCGATCCCGTTGAAACTCGGTGCCGAATCCACGTTCCGCATCCGGGCGCGGTGGGTCGAAAGCGGTATCACCTACGAGGCGACGCCGACGAGTACCGTGCGAGCAGGTGAGCGAGGCAAGTTGACCGTGTATGCTGGCACCGTGGTGAAGTGACACCAGAGCGGAATGCGGAGCGCGGAGTGCGGAATTGAAGGCACTCCAAACCTCGCGGCCTTCAGCGTTTGGTGTTGGGAGCTTCGACCGATCAGGCCCGATTGGGTTTCGTGTTTTCCATTCCGCATTCCACACTCCGCGTTCCGCGCTCCTGGAGTCCCCATGCCCCGACTGCTCTCGCTGTGCGCCCTGCTCGTCACTGCGGTCCCCCTCTTCGCCGACGAGCCGAAGAAGGAGTCCAAGGACCGCTACGAGACCCGCGCCAAGTACGACCGCGACGGCATCAACAAGTTCTATCTCGGCCGGCAGATCGCTCAGGTGATGGGCTACACGGGGGCGACGTGGCTGGAGCGATCCGAGCGGGAGAAGGAAGAGGAGCCGGCCATGCTGATCGAGTCGCTGTCGATCAAGGAAGGGATGACCGTGGCCGACGTGGGGGCCGGAAGCGGGTATCACGCCTTCCGCATCGCCCCGCTGGTGGGGGTGAAGGGCAAGGTGCTGGCGGTGGACATCCAACAGGAGATGCTCGACCTGATGACGGCACGGGCGAAGAAGGAGAAGGTGACGAACGTGGAGACGGTGCTGGGCACCGACATGGACCCGAAACTGCCCCAGGGGAAGGTGGATTTGATCTACCTGGTGGACGTGTACCACGAGTTCGAGCACCCCTACGAGATGACCGAGAAGCTGGTGGCGGCGTTGAAGCCGGGTGGCCGGCTGGTGTTCGTCGAGTTCCGCGAGGAAGACCCGAAGGTGCCGATCAAGCTGGTACACAAAATGAGCGAGCGGCAAGTGATCAAGGAGATGGCCGAATTCCCGGTGCTCGAACATACCAAAACCTACGACAAGCTGCCGTGGCAGCACGCGGTCATCTTCACCAAGAAGGACAAAAAATGAACGAGCGCGGAGTGGGGGAAGGGGAGTGGGGGGTAATAGAGAGGGGGGGGGGCGGGGGGTTTGTTGGACCGGTCGGGGGCCAGATTTCGCCCACCCCCGGACCCCCGCCGCCCCCGGTGCCCCCC
>JANNDF010000805.1:0-2273 GCA_031387445.1 Planctomycetia bacterium | reverse complement strand
GACTCGGTCGGGCCTTACCGCAAGTCTTTGCTCTACTTCGTCTCCAACGCCTTGGAGGTTGATTTACGCACACCCATCTTGGGCCTGCAAAACGTCTTCAACCCGGCGGCCTACTTCAACGCGTGGAGCTTGCTCGCCGGCCTGCTGCTCATCGCCGCCCCCATCATCATCCACCTGATCCACCGCATGCGGTTCAAGCGGGTGAAGTGGGCGGCGATGGAGTTCCTGCTGAAAGCGCAGAAGCGGATGAAGCGGAAGATGATCATCGAGCAGTTGCTGCTCCTGGTCCTCCGCTGCCTGCTCATGCTGCTCGTCGGCCTGCTGGTGGCCCGCTTCTTCGGGTTCAACGCCGACACCGCGAGCACGATGACCACCCTGCACTACGTCATCCTGGACGACAGCCCGAGCATGGGCGACGTGATCACCGACGACGGGGCGGAGGTCATCACCACCTACGAGAAGGCGAAGCGGACGCTGACCGACAAGATCGCCCCCGCCCTGTCCGAGGCGTCCTCCCCGCAACTGCTGGAGGTGGTCCGCGCGTCCGAACCGGACTTGCCCCTGCCGGTGGACCAACTGAACACCTCGAGCATCAAGGAGCTGAAGGACAACCTGGGCCAGTACCAGCCGTCCACCGTGCGGACCGGCCTGGCCGACCTGATCCGCCGGGGGGCCGACCGCCTGAACAGCCGCGGCCCCGAGACCGGCAAGGTGCTCCAGGTGCTGTCCGACTTCCGCTCGGCCGACTGGAACGAGCAGGGCACGGCCATCAAAGACCAGGTGCAGAAGCTGACCGAGGGCGGGGTGAAGGTCCACTTCATCGACGTCGCCCACCCGTACCGCAAGAGCGACAAGAAGCTGCCCGCCCACCACGACAACATCGGCATCGTCGAGCTGCGGCCGAACAAGGCGGTGGTGGCCAAGTACGAGGAGGTGGAGTTCACCCTGAAGGTGCGGAACTTCGGCGCCGCCGAGGTGAAGGACCAGCGGGTGAGCATCCGGGTGAACGGGGACGAGGGGAAGGGCGGGCGGAGCGTGGTGTTCCCCAGCATCCCGCCCGGCCAGGAGGCGGTCGAGCGGTTCGCCGTCAACTTCGAGCGGTCGGGCGGCACCGACAACCCGTTCGCCGGCAAGCAGACGCAGACGCCGCTCACCGAGGGCGAGAAGGTCGATCTGAAGAAGGCGTTCGAGCGGTTCAACATCGTGTCGGCGGTGATCGAGACGAAGGAGGGGAGCGGGCTGGAGGTGGATAACATCCGGCACACGGCCGTCGAGGTCCGCGAGACGCTGCCCATCCTGGTGGTGGACGCGACCGACCCGGAGAAGCGGGACGACAAGTCGGGCGAGAGCCTGTACCTGCGGAAGTTCATCGCCAGTTCGGGCACCTCCTTCACGTGGAACTACGCCGCCCCGGCCGACCTGGGCGGGACGGACCTGTCCAAGTACTCGTTCGTGCTGGTGCTGAACGTGCCCACCCTGACCGACGTGGCCGTGCGGAACCTGGAAGGGTTCGTGGCCAACGGCGGCGGGTGCGGCTTCTGGCTGGGGGATAAGGTGAAGCCGGCCGAGTACAACAAGGGGCTGTACCGCGACGGCGAGGGCCTGTTCCCGGTGCCCCTCCCACCCGACCCGTATCCGATCAAGGCCGAAGGGCAGATGAGCGAGGACGAGAAGGAGGCCGACAAGGAGCGGTTGCAGAAGATCCGCCAGAGCGGGCAGAAGGCGTTCGTCGTCCGCGACCCGGCCTTGCGGGCGCACCCGGCTCTGGCCGGCCTGTACGACGGCAAGGGGGGGGAAAGCCCGGAGAAGATCGAGACGTACTACCGGTTCGTCGAGGTGAAGCGGTACTGGCCGGTCGCCCGCATCGGCAAGTGGACCGAGGACAAGTCGGTCACCGAACTGATGAGCCTGGCGAACGAGAACCCGTTCAAGGACTACGACGCCGAGGCGAACGCCCTCATCCAGGCGCTGCCGACCGAGGACGCCGACTTCGCCCCGTTCAAAGAGGCGCTGGTCAAGATCAAGCAGGCGATGAGCAAGATCAACACCACCGCCGACCCGAGCACCTCCGAGGTGGCCGAACTGTTCGATCGCCTGCTGTCCGACCAGCGGAACGAGGGCGACAAGGACGAGGCCCTGTACCGCGAGTTCTGGACCAAGCCGGAAATGAACGACCTGAAGGCGAAGGTGATCCGGCTGCGGGACCGCATGAAGTACGGCAACCCGTTCTACCTGACCAAGAACTACGGCCGCGGGCGGGTGACGCTGCTCAC
>JANNDF010000621.1:0-3724 GCA_031387445.1 Planctomycetia bacterium | reverse complement strand
GGCGTCGCGGCGGTTTGCCAGGTAGAAGCTGTGCCCCTGCAACCAGATCGTCAGCCACTTGGTCGGGTACAGGTACAGGTGGGCGTTCACGTCGTGCACGTTCTGCCTGCCCACCTGGTCGATCCACCCCATGTAGTAGTGGCCGAACGGGAAGAGCTGGTTGAAGGTGTGGACCGTGTTACCGGTGCCGCCGCTGGCGTAGTCGTAGTACAGCCACATCGTCGGGTTCCACGGCCGCCCTTTCAGGTGGTAGCCGAGGCCGGCGGTGGCCATGCCCGCCACCACGTTCCGCCCGTCCTCCCGGCCGAGTTGCATCGCCCCTTCCAGGTCATACAGCAGGTTCTCGTTGCACCCGACGCCTTGCCCGGTCGCCCGCCCGCCGAACGTGTGCCGGGTGAACGGCGCCCGTGTCAGCCCCTGTTGTGTCACCCGGTTGTCGTTGTCGAACACCAGGTAGTAGGCGTCGATGGAGTGGGTCTTGTCCGGGCGGTGCGTCACCCACGCCCCAGCCAGGTGCTGGTTGCTGTCGGCCCGGTCGAAGCGGTCGCGGTTGGGCACCACCGGCTGCACCCAGAACAGGTCCACGTCCGTCTTCTCGGTGGAGCGGAACACCCGCACCCCCTCGAAGGTGCGGCGGGTGTTCGCCCAGTCGAGCGGGGAGACGAGCCGCTGGGAGCCGAACAGCAACTCCTGCCGGCCCACCCGCGCGTACACCGGCGCGCCGCTCAGCGTCATCAGTTTGGCGTCGATGAACAGGTTCTGGAAGTCGGCGTAGTTCTCGTCGATGGCCAGCGGGGTCAGGTCTTCATGTCCGGACGAGGCGAAGACCCCTTCCGCGTAGAGGCGGAAGCGGTCGCGGAACCACAGGTCGCCGTACACCCGCGTGCGGTTGAGCAGGTAGTCGTTGTTCGTCTGCGTCAGTCGCGAGTTGTACTCGTTCTGATACCGGACGCGGTAGTCGCCGCCGGTGGTGAACAGCCAGTCGTCCCCCACCCGGATCCTCTTGAGCGGGTCGAAGAAGTCGTGTTCGGTGTTCTTCGGGTCGTCCAGGTAGGCGAAGTTGTCGACGTCGAAGAACGACGGCTGGATGAGGCCGAACCGCGGGTACGGGTACTTCGGCGGAGCCTTCTGTTCGCACCCGCGGATGACGTCCACCACCGAGTAGTAGCCGGGGCCGGTGGGCAGCACGGGGAAGTTGCCGATGCGGGGGAACGGCCGCACGCGGGGGATCGCCTTCCAGTCGGTCCCACAGACGGGGCACGGGGTGACGGGTGCCGCCGGGGCTGCCGCGACCGGGGCGGCGGAAACGGCCGGGGCGGGTGTCGGTGCCGGGTTGACCGCCGGTGGGACAGCCCCCGGCACGGGCGGAGGCGTCGGGGCGGGTTGGGCGACGTCGGGCACGGGCCGGACAGGCACCGGCATTTCGTCGCGGCGGGGGACTCCAGGCGCCGGCGGCAGGAACGATACGGGCGGGGCGGAGGTGGGTTGGCCGAACACCACCCCCCCACTGGCAACCACCACCCCGGCGAGGAATTTGCGGAGGACCTGTGCCATGACGATTTCTCCCGAAGATCGGCCCGCGACGGTGGGGCCGACTGCTTCTTCGGGATCGGATCGACGGATCGGCCGGTCGTAGCGATCCGGCCGGTACAGGCGAACTTGAGGGGAAGTGCGTCTGCACCGTCGGAACAACCGGAAGAACCATCACACCGTCGCCGGGGCAGACCCGTGCACCGCCACCGGCTTGGTCAGCCAGCCGGCCGCGTAGAACCAGCCGGCGCTCAATACGGTCAAGCCGAGCAGCACGCCGAACAGCATTTGTGGGCTGCCGGTGGCTGATTGCAGCGGACCCGCAAGAAGCGGCACCAGCACCCCGCCGAGCGCCCCGAGCAGCCCCACCAGCCCGCCGACTCCGCCCACGTCCTGCGGGAACGCATCCGGGATCATCTTGTACACGCTCGCCTTGCCGACGCCCATGCCGACGCCGAGCACGAACAGCGCCCCGGTGAACCCCCACACGCCCACACCGGGGAAGAACGTGAGCACCGCACCGGCCGCGAGCATCCCCCAAAACACCGCCGCCATGACGATGCGGGCGCCGAACCTGTCGGACAGGTACCCGCCGAGCGGCCGAAGGAGCGACGCGGGGAAGACGAAGCACAGCGCCGCCAGCACGCCCACCATGCCGAGCAGTTTGTCGTACTCGCCCTTCACCTCCGGGTTCGCCTTCATGTATGCGGCGAAGTCCACGCCCTTCAACTTGCTGATGGTGTCGAAGTCGGCGGCCAGTTGCGGGCTGAGCCCGAGCCGCCCGGCCAGTTCCCCGCCGTAGTTCGCTACGTAGTAGTTCGGCAGCAACCCGGAGAGTGCCACATACGCCCCGAACACCACGACGTAGTGCAGGCTGTACTCCCACACCTTCAACTTGCCGACCGGCTTGACGGTCTCGGCGAACGTCTTCGCCTTCGCCGGCGTGCGGTCCGGACTCGGCGCCAGGAACCACACGGCCGCCGCCATGACCACCAGCAGCACGGCGTACACGAGCGGGATGAACCGCCACCCGCCGGGAATCGCACCGTCGAAGAAGCCGGCCGCAGGGACGAGGGCGATGAGAGCCGGGCCGAACAGCTTGGTGGCGCTCGCGCCCACGTTGCCCGCACCGAACACGCCCAGCGCCAGCCCCTGCTTCTCTTTGGGGTACCACGCCGCACACCACGCGATGCCCACGCTGAACGAGTTGCCGGCCACGCCGAACAGTCCGGCCAGCACCAGCAGGTGCCAGTATTCCGTGGCGAAGCCGACCAGCACGGTGGGGACGACGGGCAACAGGAGGAGCAGGGTCATTACCTTCCGCCCGCCGAACTTGTCCGCCCACACGCCGAAGTTGAACCGCAGCAGCGAGCCGCTCAGGATGGCCGTGAGCGTCAGGTTGTACAGGTGCCCGTCGGTGAGCGACAACTCGTTCTTGAACTGGACCGCCAGCATGCCGAACATCAGCCACACCGCGAACAGCAGGGTGAACGCGGCCGTGGACAGCCACAGCACCCGTCGCCGCGGGCCGACCGGATCGGACTCGATGCCCTCACTCATAGACGCTCCAGGGAATGACGGGATGACTCGGCAGCCGTGGGTGGGGCGGCCTTGAGGAGGAGAGACGCCAACTTGCCGCGGCACGACCCGCAGCCGGTGCCGGCGCCGGTCTTCGCGGCCACGTCTTGCAGTGTGCGGCACCCGCCGCGGACGGCGGCGGAAATCTGTTGCTCGTTCACCTGGTGGCAGTGGCACACCATGTCGTCGGCCGGTGCCGACCCGCGATCCGGTGAGGCGAACAGGTCGAGTCGGTTGGCCGGCAGCGGGTCGCCGCGGTCGAAGCGTTGGATGAGCGCGGGTGCGGCCGACGCATCGCCGACCAGCACCGCCCCGGCCAGCCGCCCGTCGCGGACGACCAGCTTGCGGTACACCCCGCGGCGGTCTTCGATGACCTGCACCACCTCGTCCGTGTCTTTGCCGTCGATGTCGCCCATGCTGGCGACCTCCAGGCCGACCACCTTCAACCGCGTGTGAACCTTCGACCCGCGGTAGCGGGCGGTGGTATTGCCGCACAGCACGTCGGCCAGCACCGCGCACTGCTCGTACACCGGCTGCACGGTACCGTACGTGCGGCTGGCGTGTTCGACGCACTCGCCCACCGCGAACAGCAGGGTGAACGCGGCCGTGGACAGCC
>JANNDF010000612.1:0-1103 GCA_031387445.1 Planctomycetia bacterium | reverse complement strand
CAGCGTCGGCGAGTGCAAGCCGATCCGCGCCCCCGGTCGCCGCGAGATCGGGCACGGCATGCTGGCCGAGCGGAGCCTCAAGGCGGTCATGCCGCCGGTGAACAAGTTCCCGTACACCGTGCGGCTGGTGTCCGAGATTCTGGAGAGCAACGGCAGCAGCAGCATGGCGTCGGTGTGCGGCGGCACCCTGGCCCTGATGGACGCCGGCGTGCCGATCAAGCGGCCGGTGGCCGGCATCAGCATCGGCCTGGTGACTCAGGGCGACGAGTACGTTCTACTCACCGACATCCAGGGCGACGAAGACCACTACGGCGACATGGACTTCAAGGTGGCCGGCACCCAGAAGGGCGTCACCGGGCTGCAACTGGACATCAAACTGGACGGCGTGACGGAAGAGATCCTGAAGGAGGCACTCGACCAGGCCCGCGCCGCCCGCATCAAGATCCTCAAGGAGATGCTGCGGGCACTCACCCAGCCGCGGGCGGAGATCGCCGCCTCGGCACCGCGACTGTTCCAGGTGAAGATCAGCCCGGACAAGATCGGCCTGCTGATCGGGCCGGGCGGGAAGACCATCCGGGCCATCCAGGAGGAGACCGGGGCGAAGCTGGACGTGGAAGACGACGGCACCATCACCATCGCCGCCGCCGACATGGACGCCGGCAACGCCGCCCGCGGGAAGGTGGAGGCGCTGTGTGCGGAAATCCGCGTCGGCACCATCTACGACGGGAAGGTGACCAGCATCAAGGACTTCGGGGCGTTCATCGAGATCAGCCCCGGACGCGACGGCCTGTGCCACGTGAGCGAACTGGACAACGGGTTCGTGCAGCACCCGTCGGACGTGGTGAAGGTGGGCGACCGGGTGCAGGTGAAAGTCATCTCCATCGACGACCAGGACCGCGTGAAACTGAGCCGCAAGGCGCTGCTCCCGCCGAAGCCGGAAGGCGAAGGCGGGAACGGCGGTGGCGGCGAATTCCGCGGCCCGCCGCGAGAACCCCGCGGCGAAGGGCGGGGTGAGTTCCGCGGTGGTGGTGGTGGTCGGCCCCGCCGCGAGGGGTGATCGGCGCGTGACCCCCGGCACTGATGCCGGGGGTGATCAGCGAGCC
>JANNDF010000608.1:0-2377 GCA_031387445.1 Planctomycetia bacterium | reverse complement strand
CTCGGCAAAGGCAGTGGCGACAAGGGGGCGGAGAGCGTCGGCAGCGATGCGGCCGGCAGTTCGGTCTTCGGCGGATCGGCCTTCGGCACTTCCAACGTGCTCGGCATCCGCATCGGCACGCCCGGCACGGTCACCGGCAGCGGCTTCGGCTCGCTGCTCACCGGTGTCGCCGGCGGTTGCGGCTTGGGGGCGGGCTTCGCGGCGGGTTTGGCCAGCGGCGGTTCGTCCGACGGGACGAACGGGGCGGCGGTCCCAGGCCCCTGCGTAATCGCCCGGAACGGCACTTCCGACACGGTCGGCTTGGCGGCCACCACCACGGTCGGCGTGGTCGGCTTGACGGCTGGTTTGGCGAAGGGCGGTTCGGCCGATTGCGACTTGGCCACCGCCGCCGCCGGCTTGTACCCGCTCAGCGTGTACTGCGACAGGGCCGATTTCGCCGCCGCCCGCACGCCCTTGTCCGGGTCGTCCGCCTCGGCCTTCTCCAGCGCCGTCACCGCCTGCTGGTACACCACCCGGAAGCCGGCCAGTGACTCGGCCGCCGTCGCCCGCACGTCCGCCGACGGGTCTTTGAGGACGGCACTGCTCAGGGCGGCCACGGCGTCGAAATTGGGCTTCGACTCGTCGGATTTGAGCGCGGCCGCGGCCGCCTTCCGCCGGGCCTCGTCGCGATCCGTTTCCAGCGCGGCGATGAGCGCCTTCTCGGCCGCCACTTCCTTCACCGCTTCCTTCTTCTCCGACCGCTTTTTGAACAGCCCGAACCCCAGGTCAATGGCCGGGGCGGTGCTGGTGGACGCAAACACGGCGGCAGTGGCGATGGCAAACAGGCGGCGTTTCATGGTGCGGCGCTCCGAACGGGTAGACCCGTCCAATGAAATCGTCCGGCCGCGTCCGTGCTTGCCCGACATTCCCCCTGCGTCCGGGCGGGTGAGGGGCGGGTGGGCCGACCGATTCGCCCAGTCGCTCCCACTCCCCCGCCCGGCAGGGTCTTCGGATACTGTAAGGGTTGCCACCAGCGGCGGGCAAGGTTTGGTGTTGCGCTTGCCGGTGGTATCGGTAGTACAAATGGCACGTTGCGTGCGAGGGGATACATGAAGCGTTTGCTGTTCGCTGCCGCGGGGGCGGTGCTGTCGTGTGTGCTCGGGGCGTGTACCCGTCCGCCGCCGGCGGTGGTGCCGCCGGCCGATCCGGTGGTGCGGGTGGTCTCCCCGCGGGCGCAGACGGTGACCGACTACCAGGACTTCACCGGCCGGGCGAAGGCGTCCGACACGGTGGACATCAAGCCGCGGGTGACCGGGTACGTGGAGAAGATCCACTTCACGGAAGGCGGGCAGGTGACGGCCGGGCAGCCGCTGTTCGACCTGGACGCCGGGCTGTACGGTACCGAGTTGGCGCGGGCGGAGGCGGCGACGGTGCAGGCGAAGGCGACGGTGGTGCAGGAGCGGGCGAAAGTGCAGCAGGCGACCGCCGCCCTGGCCACGGCCACCAAAGACTACGACCGGGTGAGGAACCTGCCGGCCGCCAGCGCCACCGAGCGGGTGCTGGCCGAGGGCAACTGGGAGGCGGCGAAAGCCGGCCTGGAGGTGGCCAGGGCGGGGGAGAAGGTGGCGGATGCGGCGGTGGTAGTGGCCGAGCGGCAGGTGGCCCAGGCGGCGAAGAACATGGCGTACACCCACATCACGGCCACCAAAACGGGGCAGATCGGCCGCCACCTGTTGGACAAGGACGCGCTGGCCAAGGCCGACGAAACCATCCTGGCGACCGTCCTCACCACCGACCCGATGCACGTCTACTTCGACATCGACGACCGCACCGACTTGCGGTTCAAGGAGCTGAAGCAGTCGCCCATCGGGGCCAAGGTGAAGATCG
This sequence comes from Planctomycetia bacterium, assembly GCA_031387445.1. Classification (GTDB taxonomy): domain Bacteria; phylum Planctomycetota; class Planctomycetia; order Gemmatales; family Gemmataceae; genus JALHQU01. Next base: position 511 of record JANNDF010000608.1, on the reverse strand, counting down.
GCCTGCCCAGTCAGGACGGCTTCCCCGACCAGGACAAAGGCGGGTTCGTCGGCACCGTCGATTTCATCGACAACCAACTGTCCGCCACCACCGGCACCATCACCGTCCGCGCCACGGTGCCCAACCCGAAAGGGGTGCTGACGCCCAACCTGTTCGTGCGGGTGCGGCTGCCGATCGGCGCGGCGAAGCCGAGCGTGCTGGTGCCGGAGGAGGCCATCTTCACCGACCAGGGGTTGAAACAGGTGTGGATCGTGAACGCGAAGGAGGAGGCCGAGTACCGGCAGGTGAAAGTGGGCTTGCAGGTGGGCACCGACGTGGTGGTGGAGCCGGTGCCGGACAAGGCGGGCAGCGGGGTGGCCGCCGGCGAGCGGGTCATCACCGAGGGCGGCCAGCGGGTCCGCCGCGGCATGAAGGTGACGGTGAAAAGTGACAAATGACCGGTGAACCCCGGCAGTCATGCCGGGGGTGTCTTGTAACCCTCCCACCCCCCACCCCCGGCATGACTGCCGGG
>JANNDF010000575.1:0-2237 GCA_031387445.1 Planctomycetia bacterium | reverse complement strand
GCGATGGCCCGCAGTTGCGAGTTCGACCCGAACACCAGGTCCACCCGGCTGGCCGTCCACTTCGCCTCACCCTTCTTGTCCTTGCCTTCGAAAAAGTGCTCGCACACGGGCGACTTCTTCCACTCGGTACTGATGTCCAGCAGGTGGACGAAGAAGTCGTTGGTGAGCGACCCCGGCGTCCTGGTGAGCACGCCCATGTCGGGGTACTCGGTGTTCGTCTTGAGCACCCGCAGCCCACCCACCAGCACGGTCATCTCCGGCGCGGTCAGCGTCAGGCGGTGTGCCCGGTCGATCAACTGCTCCTCCGGCACGCGGTCGTTCTTCTTGCCGAAGTAGTTGCGGAATCCGTCGCTCGACGGCTCCAGGTACGCCACCGACGGCACGTCGGTCATCTCCTGAGAAGCGTCGGTGCGGCCGGGGGTGAACGGCACCTTCACCTCGTACCCGCCGGCCTTCGCCGCCTTTTCCACGCCCACGCACCCGCCGAGCACGATCAGGTCGGCCAGCGACACCTGCTTCCCGCCCTTCCGCGCGTCGTTGAACTCCTTTTGAATCGCCTCAAACATCGGCAGCACCTTCGCCAGTTCGGCCGGGTTGTTCACCGCCCAGTCCTTCTGCGGGGCGAGGCGGACGCGGGCGCCGTTCGCGCCGCCCCGCTTGTCAGTCCCGCGGAAGGTGGACGCGCTCGCCCAGGCGGTGCTCACCAGTTGCGACACGCTCAGCCCGCTGTCCAGCAGTTTCGCCTTCAGTGCGGTCACGTCCTGGTCGTCGATCATCTTGTAGTCGGCGGCCGGCACCGGGTCTTGCCACACTTGCGGCTTGGCCACCTCCGGCCCGAGCAACCGGCTCACCGGCCCCATGTCGCGGTGGGTCAGCTTGTACCACGCCTTGGCGAACGCCGCCTCGAACTCCTTCGGGTTCTCGTGGAACCGCTTCGAGATCTTGGCGTAAGCCGGGTCCAGCTTCAGTGCCAGGTCGGTGGTGAACATGATCGGCGCGTGCGTCTTGTTCTTGTCGTGCGCGTCCGGCACCGTCCCCTTCGCCTTGCCATCCTTGGGGATCCACTGCGTCGCCCCGGCCGGCGATTTGGTCTGCTCCCACTCGTACGTGAACAGGTTCTCGAAGTACCAGTTCGACCACCGCGTCGGGGTGGGCGACCACGCCCCCTCCAACCCGCTGGAGATGGTGTCGACGCCTTTGCCAGACTTGAACTTGCTCAACCAGCCCAGGCCCATGGCCTCGATGGGGGCGGCCTCCGGCTCCGGCCCCTTGTTGCTTTCGGCCGCGGCCCCGTGCGCCTTGCCGAAGGTGTGCCCGCCGGCGATCAGCGCCACCGTCTCCTCGTCGTTCATCGCCATCCGGGCGAACGTCTCGCGGATGTCCTTCGCCGCGGCCAGCGGGTCGGGCTTGCCGTTCGGCCCTTCCGGGTTGACGTAGATCAGCCCCATCTGCACCGCCCCGAGCGGCTTCTGCAGGTCACGCTCGCCGGTGTACCGCTTGTCGCCCAGCCACTTCGGCTCCGGCCCCCAGTAGATGTCCTCCTGTGGCTCCCACAGGTCTTCCCGCCCGCCGGCGAAGCCGAACGTCTTGAACCCCATCGTCTCGAGCGACACGTTTCCGGTCAGCACCATCAGGTCGGCCCACGACAGCTTCTTCCCGTACTTCTGCTTGATCGGCCAGAGCAGTCGGCGGGACTTGTCGATGTTGACGTTGTCCGGCCAACTGTTCAGCGGGGCGAACCGCTGGGTGCCGTAGCTGGCCCCGCCGCGGCCGTCCTGCACGCGGTACGTGCCGGCGCTGTGCCAGGCCATGCGGATCATCTGCGGGCCGTAGTTGCCGTAGTCGGCCGGCCACCAGTCCTGCGACTTGGTGAGCAGTTCCGCGATGTCCTTCTTCACCGCCGCCAGATCGAGTTTCTTGAACTCGGCGGCGTAGTCGAAGTCCGGGTCCATCGGGTTCGTCTTGGCCGTATTCTGCGCCAGGATCGGCAGATTCAACTGGTTCGGCCACCAGTCGCGGTTGGACAGCCCGCCGGCGGCGGTGGTCCGCTCGGCCGCCGGCCGAGGGGTGACGTCGATGACCGGACACTTGCCCGGTTCGGCCGGCTTCGCCGGCTGTGCGACGGGCGGTTGCGGCTGGGCGAGGGCCGTGGCGGCCGTCAGCGCGCCGGCGGCCAGTAGCAAATTGCGGAGCATGAAGCGACTCCATTGGGGAGGGTGTAGAACCGCGAGCGAATT
>JANNDF010000566.1:0-11092 GCA_031387445.1 Planctomycetia bacterium | reverse complement strand
GGGGGGCGAACGACCACCCGCCGGCACCACTGCCGGTTCGACCTCCCCCCGACCCGAAAACCTGTCACGAGAACGTGTGCGACACGCCCGACGGTTCCGGTGACGGCCGGCGGGAAATTCGAACGGGTGTACCCCTCTGCGCGTGGGGGTTGGGGGGCGTTTGTCGTTCGGCCCCCAACCCACCGCCGCCACCGCGCCCGACCCGTCCCATTCCCGCTACCGACCTCGACAACCCGCGGGCGGGTGGAACAATTCTCAATCTCCCCCACAGTCATTCACATCCCATCAGGAGGGGTCATGGGACACGTCCGCACCGGCCCACTCCCCGCCACCCGCAAGTGGGATCAGGTGGTGCGGCTGATCGCCGGCGGTGCCAGCGCGTCCCAGATGGCCACCGCCGTCACCGCCGCCGCCGAGGAGGGGTTGAACGCGGCGGCGGACGATCCGGGGGTGGTGGAGTCCGTCTGGCTGCTCGTCCGCATCCCGCTCGCCGCCCGCTCCGATCAGTTCGGCCTGCGGCTGCGGGCGTGCGGGCTGGACGTGCCCGACGAGCCGGGGGTGTTCGACGTACTCGCCAGCTACTCTGCCGCCGTAGACGCCGCCCTGAAGCACAACCGCGGGCGGACCGACCTGGGTGAAATGGCCCAGACCGCCGGGGCGGAAGCGCTGGCGGGCGTGGGCGAGGGAGCGAACACGCTGTTCGGCGCGTCCCCGGAGGGCGTGCGGAAGGCGTTCGCGGCGGTCGGCACGGTCAAGCGGTTCGCCCTGTTCGCCCGCCACTTCTACAGCCGGTTCGTGTTCAAGTGCCTGAACTACTTCCTGAGCAAAGCCGCCCCCGACCAGACCGCGGCCGACGGGCGGTTCCCCACCGTGGACGCCCTGTCCCGGTTCACCGCCGCGCTGGAAACCCACTGCCACGAGGCGAGCGCCATCGTCGAGCAGTTCGCCGGCGAGTGGATGTCCAAGCGGAACCACCTGAGCGAGGGGCAGATCGGCCGCGCCGAGACGGCCGGGTTCGTGTCGTACTGCGTGACCAAACTGACCGCCGAACTCCGCAAGCGGACGGGGACCGATGGCCGCTGAACGCCTCATCCTGTGCGGCGGGGTGCCCGACCGCCCGACCGCCCCCGGTGCCGGCCGGCCGGTGAGTCTCCACATCTACGGCAATGCCCCGAACGTCCGCGTCGGCCTGGAAGACATCCGCCGCACCCTGTGGAAGCCGCTCGACCCGGTGTTCCGCGACTTGCTCGAAGTGGCGGCCTACGTGTTCGCCGCGGACCAGGCGACGACGCGGGCAAACGGCGGGCGGGTGGACGGGCCGGAGATCGGGGCCGGGTGGCGGCGGAACCTGCGGTTCGTCATCCCGGTGATGGAGCCGGACCGTTGGAACTCCGCCGCCGTCCGGGACGCGCTCGTCGCCGCCCTCAGCTTCGCGTCCGACGACGAGTTCGCGTTCGAGTTCGTCCCCCACCCCACGCTGCCGCCGTTCGACGGGCTGATTGCCTTCGCCGACACCCCGTTCGACGGCGAGGTGGGCGGGGTCATGTGCTTCTCCGGCGGCATCGACTCGCTCGCCGGGGCGGTGGACGAGGCGGCGAACGCCCGTCGCAAGGTGCTGCTCGTCCACCACCGCTCGAACCCGAAGGACGCCCGCCGGCACGCGGCGCTGGTGGCCGAGTTGGAGCGGGCGTTCGGCCCCCGCGCCCCGCTGCACGTGTCGGCGGTGGTGAACGAGAAGGAGGGGCTGAACCGGGAGTACACCCAGCGGACGCGGTCGTTCCTGTTCACCGCCCTGGCGTCCACCTTCGCCGGGGTGATCGGCCTGGACCGGGTGCGGTTCTACGAGAACGGCGTCACCAGCCTGAATCTGCCGCCGTCCGGTCAGGTGGTGGGGGCGCGGGCGTCCCGCACCACCCACCCGCGGGTGTTGGCCGGGTACGCCGCCCTGCTCACCGCCCTGCTCGGCAAGCGGTTCGCCATCGACAGCCCGTTCGTGACGAAGACGAAGACGGAGGTGGTGCGGGTGCTGCGGGACGCCGGCGTGCCGCACCTGCTGGCCCTGTCCACGAGCTGCGGGCACACGTGGGAGCGGACGCACGAGCACACCCACTGCGGGGTGTGCTCGCAGTGCATCGACCGCCGGTTCGCCGTCCTCGCCGCCGGCCAAGCGGAGCACGACCCGGCCGAGCGGTACGCGGTCGATCTGCTCACCGGCGCCCGGCCGGCGGGCGACCCGCGGGTGATGCTCACCGGGTACGTCGATCTGGCCGACCGCATCGCCCGCATGGGGGTGGGCGAGTTCTACCAGCAGTTCGGCGAGGCGGCGCGGGCGTTGCCCTACCTGAACCAGCCGCTCGCGGTCGCCGGGCAACAGGTGCATGACCTGCTCCGCCGGCACGCCGCCCAGGTGAACGGGGCGATCAGCGCCGCCATCCGCGAGCACGCCGACCTGCTCCGCCAGCGCACCCTCCCCCCGACCTGCCTGCTCCGGCTGGTGGTCGAGACCGGGCCGGAGGGCGAGTCGGTGGCCCCACCGCCGCCGGACGCCTGCGCGGAGGGGAACTACTTCCTCCGCCGGCCGCGGGGGTACGCCGTCCGGTTCGGGGCGGGAGGCGAGAACGTGTACCCGGTCGAGCGGGGGTTCGACCTGCTCCGCGTCCTGCTCGCCCACCCGGATCGCACGTTCACCGCATCCGAACTGGAGGTCGCGTGCCGCCGTGGCGCGTCCCGCCAGCCGCGGGCGGTGTCGCCGGCCGAAGCGACCGCGACCGGAGCCGGCACGGGCGGGGATCGCGGGGCCGAGGCGCTGGACGCCGAAGCCGCCGCCCGGTTGCATCGGCGGCTGGAGGAAATCCGCGACGCCCGGCCCCACATCGAAGGGAGCGGGGAGGCGGGCGGGGCGGAACTGCTGGACGAGTTGGCGGAGGAGGAGCACCAGATCGTCACACGCCTCGGCCGCGACCTGCGCCCGGGCGGGCGGGCGCGAACCCTGAAGGACGTGCGGGATCAGGCCCGCAACCGCGTGTGCAACCCCATCCGCCGGGCGCTCAAACTGATCGAGACCTACGACCCGCCGCTGGCAGCTCACCTGAAACGCCCGGTCCTCTCCCTCGGCCACCACATCAGTTACACCCCCACGCCTGGGGCGGAATGGACCTTCAGCGAGTGACTTTTTCCCCGCAATTCCGGGGGCTACACGAGATGTAGCCTCCGCTACGCCGGATGTATCGCCTCGACTGGTGAGGCAACAGCCGGCATCACGCTCTGTCTCCCGCCCTGTGGGGCGGTCAATCCCCCTCGCGGGACTGTCGCCGGACGGTCCCGCGGGGGGCTTCGTTTTCACCCGCCATTGACCGACGCCGGTTCCCCGTCACCCGCCATCATTCCCCGGCAGGCGGACGGGTGACAGACACGCGGAGTTCGGAAAATCCGGCGACAGTGGTGACACCGGGCGGGTGGCGGTGACGGCGGATCGGTGCGGGTGCGGGCGGGTGAACCCGGCACACTCGTCAACAACGGCACGGGAGACACGCACATGGGCGGGTACGGCAGCGGGCGGTGGGGGTGGCACCGCAAGAAGGTGCGGGCGGAATCGTGCCGCTGGTTCACCGTCGCCGTCCTGGTGGGCGACCAGCCGCCGGCCGCCGGGCGGTCCGCCGGGCTGGTGTGGAAGGACAAAGCGGGGGTGGAGACGGCGAGCGTAGCGTTCACCTTCGCCACGGCCCATTCGGTGGTGATCGCCTACCGCTGGGGTGACGACCGTAAGGAGTACGGCTACCCGCTGGAGTTGATCGCACTGCCCACCCCGAACGGCGGCACCCGCTACCTGGCCCGCTGCCCCCTGTCGGTGAACGGCGTGCGGTGCGTCCGCCGGGTGGCCAAGCTGTACCAGCCGCCCCGCTCGCCGTGGTTCGGCTGCCGCCATTGCCACCGCCTGACCTACCGCTCGCGACAGGGGCACGACCCCCGCATCTCGGCCCTGCTCCGCGGCGGTCTCGACCACCTGTGTGCGATGGCCCAGCAGCCAGACCGCCTGCCCATCCCGATGCTCGGGCGGGTGCTGTTCGCGCTCGAGGAGTGGCGGCACCGCAGCGACAAGGCGATGAAACGCCTCGACCCCAAACCCCCACCCCGCCGGAGGAAGAAGAAGTGACCACCACGACCACCTCGACGGAGAAGACCCCGCCGGCCGACGCCCCGCTGCGTCCGCTGCTCGTGGACATCAACCGCTTGGCCGTGCTGCTCGGCCGGTCGGTGGCGTCGCTCGAGCGCGACCAGGCGGCGGGACGGCTGCCCGCTCCCGTGCGGATCGGCGGCAGCAAGAAGTGGCGGCTGGCGGACATCCAGGCGTGGGTGGCCGCCGGCTGCCCCACCCGCAAGGCGAAGTGACCGAACCCCACCCCGTTGTCTGCGGAGGCCCCTGGTGATGAACGACCGTGCCGACCTGGGCGACGTGTGCAAGCTGCTGGCCGAGGTCCGCGACCTGCTGAAAGCCGCCCCGCCCGCCGACCCGCTGGCCGTGGGCGCCGAAGACCTGGCCGACATGCTCGGCACCAGCGAGCGGAACGTGTGGAAGCTGAGCGCCGGCGGGCTGATCCCCGAGCCGTTCAAACTGGGCGGGCGGGTGCTGTGGAACGTGGCCGAAATCCGCCGCTGGCTGGACGCCGGCTCGCCCGACCGCGAGACGTGGGCGCGGATCAAGAAGGCGAAGTGACCTGACCCCCAACCCCGCCCGGAAACGCCGCAGGCCGATCCCCTCGCCCTGTCAGGTTGAGGATCGGCCCACCAGCGGCGGTGACACCGGGCCGTCACCGCGAGTCCACACCGTGAGCGTATCCGACATCTCCGTCCGCTTCAATCTCAGCAACCCGTGCCCGGTGTGTGGCGTCGGCTCGAAGGGGTGCAGCGCCACCGCCGACGGGCTGCACTTCTGCCGCGGGGAGCGGTACGACACGAGCGAGTGGAAGCAGGTGGCGAACAACGACACCTTCGGCAGCTACCGGAAGATCGACCGCCCGCAACGCCGAACCGACCGCCAGCCGACCCCGAAGGCGAACACCACCCCGCCGAAGGACTGGTCCGGCGAAGCCGAGCACTTCGCCGGCGCCCTCACCGCCGCCTTGCGGCAGGAACTGGCCGACACCCTCCGCCTGCCGGCGGACGCGCTGACCGTGGTGCGGGTCGGCTGGGACGGCACCGCCTGGACGTTCCCCGAGTGCGACGGCGCCGGCCGCGTGGTCGGCATCAGCCGGCGATTCCGGGACGGCGCGAAGGCGTTCCACAAGGGCGGGGAGCGCGGGCTGACCCTGCCCGCCGGCTGGGACCACCACCGCGGCCCGCTGTTCGTCGTGGAAGGCCCGTCGGACGTGCTCGCCCTGACGCACGCGGGGGTGTGTTGCGTCGGCCGGCCGAGCAACTCCGGCGGGGCGGAGCGGCTGGCCGCACTGCTGGCGAAGTGGCCGAAGGGCCGCGGCATCGTCTTGGTGGGCGAGAACGACCGGAAGGCCGACGGCAGTTGGCCCGGTCGGGAGGGGGCGGTGAAGGTGGCCGTTGCGCTCGCCGCGAAGCTGGGGCGGCCGGTGCCCGTCAGCTTCCCGCCGGACGAGGCGAAGGACGTTCGCCTCTGGTTGACCGCCGACGACCTGCCGGGGGTGCCCTGGCCGGAACGCGGGGCGAAACTGCGGGAGCACCTCGAAGCGACCGCCGAAGCCGCCACCGCCCCGCACGGGCAGCCGCCCCCACCGCCGCTCCCCGAGTACCAGCCGTTCCCGGTTCACGCCCTGCCGCCGGTGCTACGGGAGTTCGTCGAACAGGTGGCCGCGTCGGTGGACTGCGACCCGGCGTTCGCCGCCCTGCCCGCGCTGGTGGTCGCCGGCACCGCCGTCGGCAACGCGCTCACCGTCCGGACGAAACGGGGCTACGAGCAGCCGCCCCTGCTCTGGCTGCTGTGCGTGGGGGACAGCGGGACCGGCAAGTCGCCCGCCTTCACCCCGGCCGCGAAGCGGGCGTTCTGCATCGACACCGCCTTGCGGGACGAGCACCGTACCGCGATGCAGAGGTTTGAAGCGGCACTTGCCGCGTGGGAAGGCGAAGAGAACCCCGACCCGGACCGGGAACCCGTCCGCCCGGTGCGGGCGCGGTTCGCGGTGATCGACACCACCATCGAGCGGCTGACCGTGGAGAGCACCACCTCGCCGCGGGGTCTGGCGGTTCTGCGGGACGAGGCCGACGGGTGGCTGTCGTCGTTCTCCCAGTACAAGGGCAAGCAGGGCGGGTCGGACATGCCGAACTGGTTGAGCATGTTCGAGGCCGGGCCGGTGCGGTACATGCGGCGGACGGGTGAACCGAAGGAGGTGGAGTCCGACCGCGCGTTCGTGGCCGTGACGGGCGGGATTCAGCCGGGCGTGCTGGCCCGCACGCTGAACGACCCGGCGTTCGTCGAGAGCGGGCTGGCCGCCCGCATCGGGTTCGCCTACCCGCCGAAGCACTGCCCCAAGTGGCGCGACGAGGAACTGTCCGACGAAGCCGAGCGGCGGTTCGGGGAGGTACTCGACGCCCTCCGCAAACTGCCGTTCGACCCGCGGAACGGGCCGACGGCGATCCGGCTGGACGTGGTCGCCCTGGAGCGGTTCAAGCGACTGAACGACGAGTTCGCCGAAACCGCCGAGGGCATCGACGGCGGGCCGATGGCGGCGGTGATGCCGAAGGCGGTGCGGTTCGCGGTGCGGCTGGCGCTGGTGTGGTGGTGCGTCAGCGAGGCCGCCGCCGGCCGCGACCCCGGCCGGGGCACGGTGAGCGACGAGGCGATGGCGGCGGGGGAGACGCTCGCCCGCTGGCTCGTCGGCGAGGCCGAGCGGGTGTACGCCATGCTCGCCGAGTCGCCGGACGACCGCCGGGTGCGGCAGTTGGCCGAGTGGGTGAAACGAGCGCCGCGGAACGGGCGGGCGACCCCGCGAGACTTGCAACGGAGCAACCGGAAGTACGCGACGACCACCGCGGCGGAAGCGGCGTTGGACGCGCTGGTGAGTGCGGGGTACGGGGCGTGGGCGGAACTCGAAGCCGACACCGGCGGCCGACCCTCCGGCCCGGTGTTCGTGCTCCAACCCCGCGCCGACACCAGCGCCGGTGCCACCCCGCCGACCCCTCCGTTGTCAGGGGAATCCGGGGGTGCGTCGGCTTTTGTCGGCTGTCGGCCGGGCGTCACCGACGCCAACCCCGCCCCGCCCGAGCCGGCGAAGGGCAAGCGGAAGTTCGTCCCAGGTGGCCGCTACACCCGCCGCGAGCGGGCGAGCGGGGCGGAAGGGGGTGCGTCATGACCGCCACCGCCTTGCTCGCCGCCCTGCGGGACGCCGGGTGTGAACCGGAGGCGGACGGGGCGGAACTGGTGTTCGCCGCCGACCCGCCCGACGCCCTGGCCGTCCGCCTGGAGGTGCTCCACACCGGGGTGCTGGCGCTGCTGGCGGGGAAGCGGTGGTACGGGTGCGACCCCGCCACCGGACGCACCGTCGTCCTCGACCCGGCGGCCCCGATCCCGTCGGCCGTCGGACTGCTGATCGTGGAAGGGGCGGCCGTGTGGGAGCGACTTCACCCCGTCGCCCGCCTCGATCTCCCCGACCTGTTCTCCCCGGCGGAGGTGGTCAAGCCGCCCCGAACCCGCGGGCGGGCGGAATCTCCAACGCCGTTTGACCAGACCGACCGCACCGCGTAACCTCGACCCCGCACACGGAGACGCCAGCGATGGCCAGCCTGTTCAAGCCCACCGTCACCCGCCCCGTTCCGGCCGACGCCGTGCCCGTCACCCACAAGGGTAAGCCGCACGTGCGGGTGAAGGATCAGCGCGGGCGGGATGTCCTCTACCCGCTGACGGCCGACGGCCAACGCTACCGGGCGAAGGCGTCCAAGTGGTATGGGAAGGTGAAGGACGCCAACGGGAAGTGGGTGCCGGTGAAGCTCGACACCGCCGACAAGCAGGCCGCACAAGCCAAGCTGAACAAACTGGCGGCCGTGGCCGAGCGGAAGCGTCTGGGGTTGTTCGACCCGCAAGAGGAACACGTCCGCCGCCCGCTGGCCGACCACCTCGCCGACTACGTCGCCGCACTGACCGCGAAGGGCGACACCGCCGACCACGTTACCCTCACCCGCCAGCGGCTGACCGCGGTGTTAGCCGGGTGCGGGTTCGTGTTCCTGGCCGACGCCGACGCCGCGAAGGTGTCGGAGTGGCTGAACGCCCTCCGCCGGGGGAGCACGCCGGCCGTCGTCCCGGACGGTGAGGCGTTCACGCCGGGGCAGGTGGCCGAACTGCTCGGCGTCAGCGGGACGGCGGTGGCGAACCTGATCCGCCGGCTAAACCTGCCCGCGAGCGGGAACGGGAAGGCCCGGCGGTACCCCCGTCCGACCGTGGAAGTGCTGGTGGCGAACCGGGCGAAGGGCGCCGGGCCGGGGACGGTGAACCATTACGTGCGGGCGGTGCGGGGGTTCTTCCGCTGGCTGGTGAAGGCCAAGCGGGTCGGGTCGAACCCGATGGACGCCCTCGCCTTCGACCGGGGCACCGCCGTGGATGTCCGCCGCGCCCGCCGCGAGTTGACCGCCCGCGAACTCCGCCGCCTGTTCGACGCCGCCCGCACCAGCAACCGTGTGTTTCGAGGGTTGGACGGTCAGGCCCGCTACACCCTCTACCTGGCCGCCGCCGGCATCGGCTTCCGAGCGAACGCCCTGACCAACCTGACGCCGGCGGAATTCGACTTCGCCGCGGGCACCGTCACCCTGCCCGCCCGGTTCAACAAGTCCCGCAGGGTGAAGGTGCAGCCGATCCCGGCGGACGTGGCCGCCGAGTTGCGAGCGTACCTGAACGGTAAGCCGGTCGGGGAACCCGTCTGGGGCGGGACGTGGGCGAAGGGCAAGAAGGCGGCGGAGATGTTGCGGGGCGACCTGCAAGCCGCCGGCATCCCGTATGTGGTGAAGGGGCCGGACGGCCCCGAATACGCCGACTTCCACGCCCTCCGGCACAGCTATCTGACCATGCTGGGGAAAACGGCCGACCTGCGAACCGTTCAGGAACTGGCCGGGCACAGTCGCCCTGAGATCACCGCCCGGTACGTCCACAAGCGGCACGACGACCTGGCGGACGCGGTGGGGAAACTCCCCTCGCTGGTGCCGACCACCGCCCCAAGTGTTGCACACGCTGTTGCACAAGCCGTGTGCAACGGGCTGCCCCCGGATGCACTTCCTTGCACCGCTGAGGGTGTGAATGGCCGCGAGGAGCAATCGTCAGAAGTGCCTGAACCTGTGGGATATTTCGCCGATTTGCGCCGCGTTGCATCGACTTGCACTAGCGAGGGCGACGGGACTCGAACCCGCAACCTCCGGATCGACAGTCCGGTGCTCTAACCAATTGAGCTACGCCCCCTTCCGTGAGTGAGAATTTATATAGCCCGCCCGCCGGCGTGGGAAGGGGGCTTCGGCCAATTCTTCCGGCAGCGACCGCGCTCCCGGCACTGCCCGCACAACCGCGCGCTTTCCCCCACCCCACGCGCCTTTCTCCGTTGGTCCCGCTTCGCTTTCCCCTTACTATTAGGTAAGCTCCGCTCACATCGCCTCCCGCGATCCCACCACCGCCCGGGCGACGACCCATGGCACAGACGTACACCCTGGACGAAGCCGCCCACCGCCTCGGCATCTCCGCCGAAGAGTTCAAACGCCGCCTCCGCGACGACTGGAAGAGCGTGCGGTCCTTCCGCGACGGCGCCACCCTCCGCTTCCGTGCCGCCGACATCGACGAACTGGCCCGCTCCCTCGGTCAGGCGTCCGACCCCGGCCTGTCCCTCGGCTCGTCCGCCCCGCTGGCCGACTCGTCCGAAGAGCTGTCCCTGGAACCGCCGCCCAAGTCCAGGCCGAAGACGAAGCCGCCGTCCAGTGGCAAGTTGAACAAGGAACAGCCGCTGTACATGGCCGACGACAGCGACGACATCTTCAGCCTGCCGGCCGACACGGGCGGGCCGAAGAGCAAGCCGAAGGCCGGCGGGAAGGGCGACAGCGACGTGCGACTGGACACCACCCCGAAGCGGTCGGACGTGGGCGGCAACCAGCCGACCGAGGAGATCGAACTGGACCTGCCGCCGGCCAGCGGGGTCGGGTTGGGCAAGTCGTCGGCCAAGCTGACCGCCCCCAAGTCGTCGTCCGGGCGGGTGAACAAGATCCCCGGCCCGAGCGAGGGTGAGGGGGACGACGGGAGTAGCGAGTTCGAGCTGTCGCTCGACTCGGACAGCGACTCGTTCGAACTGCAACTGACCAACGACAGCAGCGAGGAGTCGGCGCTGGGCGGCGACCTGCCGGTCTCCGGTGGGGCGCAGAGCGGCATCAACCTGGGGCGGCCGGCGGACAGCGGGGTGAATCTGGAGAAGAAGGGGAGCAAGCCGCCGCTCGCCACCGACGACTCGGACGGCGACTTCGAACTGTCGCTCGACCCGCCGGCGGGAACGGGCGGGCCGAAGAGCCGGCCCATCCCGGCGGCGTCGGCGGCCGAGGGGAGCAGCGAGTTCGAGCTGACCCTGGACGACTCGGACAGCGAGTCGATGAACCAACTGGCGGCCGACGTGCAGCAGGGCCAGGGGGACATCTTCGAGACGGACTTCGAGCTGCCGGTGATGAGCGAGGACGAGTCCGGGTCGGAAGTGCTGCAAGTGGACGGGGCCGACACCGACCTGGAGAACTCCGACTTCGACCTGGCCATTGACCCGAACGACGCCCCGGCGGACGAGGAGAGCGCCAGCCAGGTGGTGCTCATGGACGACGCCGAGGAGTTGGTGGAGGAGCCGGTCGCCCTGGAGGACGACGTGGCGGTGGTGGACGAAGAGGACGAAGGCGTGGGGGCGGTGCTCGCCCGGTCGGATCGCCGCGGGCCGGTGCGAACCGAGGTGGTGGAGAAGCTGGTCGCCCCGCCGCCGCCCAAGTGGGGAATCGTGCCCATTCTCGCCCTCGCCCCGACGTTCCTGGTGGTGATCCTCGGCGCGCTCATGGCGTTCGAGGTGGTTCGCAGCATGGCCGGTTACCAGCAGCCGACCGCCTCGCCCGTCGTCCGCGGCATGGCCGGCAT
>JANNDF010000564.1:0-11654 GCA_031387445.1 Planctomycetia bacterium | reverse complement strand
CCCCGGCCCCCTCTCCCAGGGGAGAGGGGGTGTTCAATTCGGGAACGCCTCCCCACCTCCCGCTGACCACATCGAACATCGCGGGCGGAACACAGGCAAGCCACGCGGATTGAACACCCCCTCTCCATGACATGGAGAGGGGGCCGGGGGGTGAGGTCCCAGTACAACACCCCCCATGTCTACCTACCTGATCACCGGCGGCACCGGGTTCGTCGGCTCGCACGTCGCCGAGGCCGCCGTCCGCCGCGGGCACCGCGTCCGCTGCCTCGCCCGCCCGTCGGCGGACACCAGCTTCCTCAAGTCCGTCGGCGCGGAGGTCGTGCCCGGCGACCTGTCCGACCCGACCGGGTTGAGCGAAGCGCTGAGCGGCGTCGATGTCGTCGTTCACTCCGCCGCGAAGGTGGGCGACTGGGGCCACGTCGATGAATACCGCAAGGTGAACGTCGAGGGGCTTCGCCACCTGCTCGATGCGTGTGCCGGGAAGCCGCTCACCCGTTTCGTTCACCTGAGCAGCCTCGGCGTCTACTCCGCCCGCCACCACTACGGCACCGACGAGACCGAACCGCTGCCCGACCACCACATCGACGGGTACACGCAATCGAAGGTGGAAGCCGAAACGCTGGCGATGAAATACCACCGCGAAGTGGGAATCCCCGTCACCATCCTGCGGCCGGGGTTCATCTACGGCCCGCGGGACCGCAACGTGCTGCCGAAGCTGGTCGATCAACTCCGCGAGGGGTGGATCATCTACATCGCGCAGGGCAAGTACGCGCTGAACACCACGTATGTGGGCAACCTCGTCGATGCGATCTTCCTGGCGGCGGAGAACCCGGCGGCGGTGGGCGAGGTGTTCAACATCACCGACGGCGAGTTCGTGCCCAAGCGCCGCTTCTTCGAGAGCATCGCGGACGGGTTGGGACTACCGCGACCGAAGCGGAACATCCCGCTCTTCCTCGGCCGCTTTCTGGCCAACTGGCGGGAGGCGGTGTTCCGCCGCAAGAACAAACCGCACCCGCCGCGGATCACGCAAGCCAAGCTCAAGTTCGCCGGCCTAAACCTCGACTTCGGCATCGGCAAAGCCCGCACCGTGCTCGGGTACTCCCCCGCCACCAGCTTCGCCGACGGGATGCAGGCGGCACTCGAGTGGTACAAGGCGGAGAAGTGGAAACCCTGATCGTACCTCTGAGTTCAGGTTGTGCTGAACGGAAGCATGTTCCAGTTGGTGTTCTGCGTGAACCGGGAGACTGTTTCCGCGTCTCTATGGGAGGCTGAGTCGTTACCTTCGGCAGCCTGAGGTGAGCAGATGGATGAACCATTGACGACCACCCTGGACCGCTTCGAGGAGATTTCCGTTCCGGGAGACGTATTTCGGAACCCGAGCAATGAATACTGGGCATTGCTGTACCTCTGGCACGGGCTGGAGTTTCTCTACCACCAAGCTGTGAGGTGCGACAACATCGCCAGAGAGGCGATCAATCTCCCAGAAGGAACAGACCTCGTAGCCGGTGGTAACCACCCAGTCTTCGAGCGTGTGCCCAAAACTCTTCTCACCAGTGCATACCACTGGTATGCCGTCTCTGCGTGCCAATACGTTCGCCTCGTGGGAGCGATTGCCTTTCGCGAAGATCAGAAACTACCTGAAGACCAGCGCCGAGGGCGCTCAGCGGCCTCGGACTATGTCGAGTCCGTCATCCCGGAGGTGAAAGCCTTCCGGGACAAAGTCGCGGCACACTTCGCCTGGGCGACAAGAAACAAGAATGACAACGACGCGGAAAGAGTAGTCAGCATTCTCCCCTCGGTAGCCTTTGCGGGCCGGTCGTTCCAAGTTATGACGTTTCAGGTAGGGACTCGCCGTAACGGCAAGGTGAGCGATTCAAGCGCTATCACCCCGTGGAGCATCCCTGAAGTGCATGAACGGCTGCGGAAGCGGTACTGGCCACAAGTAACCGCTACGGAAGTGCAGCCCCAACGGGGCGACGGGGAATAGCCAGGGGTGACGGAGCGTCGAAGACGCGACGGAACCCCTGGTCCGCTCGCTTCGGCTCGCTTCACCCCTGGCTATTCCCCGTCGCACCTTCGGTGCTGCACGGTGGTTCCCTACACTGCCCCGCATGAACACGTTCGTTTCGCACCTGGAAGCGGCCATCGACGGCACGCGGATTCCCTTCGGCCAGCTCGTCGGTATGCACGCCGACCGGCCCATCTGGGTGCGGTATCACCTCGACAAGATCCGTGAAGCGGTCACGCCCGCCGACATCGCCAAGCGTCCGCCGAACCTCTGGCGTTATCGCGAACTGCTCCCGCTGCCGCTCGACGCCGACCCCGTCACGCTCGGCGAAGGGATGACCCCACTGCTGCCGTGCCCGCGACTGGGCGAGCAACTCGGCCTGAAAAACCTCTGGATGAAGGACGAATCGCAACTGCCCACCGGCAGCTTCAAGAGCCGCGGGCAGACCATGTGCGTGAGCCTGGCGAAGTGGCTCGGCGTGAAGCGGGTGGCGCTCCCGACCGCCGGCAACGCGGGTGGTGCCGCCGCCGCTTATGCCGCCCGTGCCGGCATGGAGTGCTTCGTGTTCATGCCTTCGGACACTCCGGTGGTGAACCAGTTCGAGCCGTACCTGTACGGGGCGAAGGCGTTCCGCGTGAACGGCCTGATCAACGACTGCGGCAAGATCGTGAAGGCCGGAGCCGAGCGGATGGGCTGGTTCGACCTCTCGACGCTGAAGGAGCCGTACCGCCTGGAAGGGAAGAAGACGATGGGCCTGGAGGTCGCCGAACAGTTGGGCTGGCGACTGCCCGACGTGATCCTCTACCCGACCGGCGGCGGCACCGGGCTGATCGGCATGTGGAAGGCGTTCCGCGAGATGATCGAACTCGGGTGGATTCCGGCGAACAAACTCCCCCGTCTCTACTCGATTCAGGCCGAAGGGTGTGCGCCCATCGTGCGGGCGTTCGACAAGGGCGAACGGTTCGCGGAGCTGTTCCCGAACGCGAAGACGGTGGCGAGCGGGCTACGGGTGCCGGCGGCAGTGGGCGACTTCATGATGCTCGACGCCATCCGCGAGAGTGGCGGCCAGGCGGTGGCGGGGAAGGAAGACGCCATCGGCCCGTGGATGCGGCGGGCGAGTACCGCCGAGGGAATCAGCGTGTGCCCCGAAACGGCGGTGTGTTTCGACGTGCTCGAACGGCTGATTTCGCAGGGCGAAGTCAAACCGCACGAAGAGGTGGTGGTGTTCAACACGGGGGCAGCGACGAAGTACCTGGAAGCGCTGCCGGTGAACCTGCCCACGCTCGACAAGGACGCCCTCGACTGGGACCGCATCGCTGCGGGGTGATGCGATGACGAAAGCCGGGCGGCGAATCACTTCCCAACCGGGCGTGTCGTGATACTCTGTACGACATGCCCCGGTAGCTCAATTGGCAGAGCAGCTGACTCTTAATCAGCGGGTTGAAGGTTCGAGTCCCTCCCGGGGCACTCCCATCACCTCCCATCACGTGATCGCAATTGCTCGCATTTCCCACATTTTTCAGCGGTTTTTTACCTTCGCCTGATTCGTCCAGACCATCACTCGCCCGCACATCCCCGCACGGTCCATCACCCACTTGGCCCAATTTTGGGCCAAGCTGGGGCAAGCCGGGGGCCAAACTTTCCCCGCCGGCTGGCAGCACCGACGGCATGTTAGCCACCGTTCGGCCGAGGTGGTCGAGCTGCAAACGGCCGTACGTCTTGAGCGTCAGTTTCGGGTCCGAGTGCCGCATCAGCGCCATCACCTCGCGGACAGTCGCCCCGCCCTGCTCGGCCAACAGGCCAACGGAGTGGCGGAGGGAGTAGAACGAGACGACCCGCACCCGCCCGTCCGTGCCCGGCTTTGTGGCCGGGATGCCCGCTGCCGACAGATCGACACGGATCAGGTCAGCCGCCTTCTCCGCCCACGTGCCCGGCCACACCGGACCGCCTGCCGGCCGGGTGGCGAGGTACGCCCGCAATTCGGCGGCCACGTCCACAGGGAGCGGTTGCTCTGCCGTCTGCCCGTTCTTGGTGCGGGTGCCGTCGAGCCGCACCAGCGGCACCGGTCCGGCCAAGTGGAAGTCGGCGGGGGTAAGGCGGGCGAGTTCGATCGGCCGGAAGGCGGTGTAGGTGGCGGTCAGGTAGAGACTCGCCCGATCCACACCTGCCAACCCGCGGAACACTTCGCTGCTGGTGCGGGCTGCGGCAATCAGGGCGGCGATCTCGTCGGCGGTGAGGGTGGCGAACTCGACCCGCCGGTCGTGCTCCGGATTGCCCACCCGCTTCACTCCGGCGAGCGGGTTGTGGGCGGCCCGGCGGTCAGCTACCAGCCAGCGGAAGAACGCTTTCACCGCCGTCAGGTGACGGTTGGCGGTGGCGACGCTGGCTCCCGAAACGCGGCGGGCGAGCAGAGCGTCGGCGGTGGCCCGCGGGTAGCGGCGGGCCTTGCCGTTGCCGGTGGCGGACAACCCGTGTCGCTTCACCAGGGGGGTAACGGCGGACGGCTTGACCCCGAGGAGGGTGGCCAACTCGGCCTTTGTGTACCACTCCCGGTCGGCCATTCCGTCAACGTTCTCGTCCGCCCCCCTCATCTCGCTCAGGAAAGAGCGAACAGCGGCTGGGGTCACGTCGGCCGGATAAACGAACTTGCACCCGTCCAGCACGCGGCGGGCGCACCTGACCATTTGGGACACGTGCTTCACCCCCACGTCCCCGCCGCGGAGGGCGACTTCCCAGTCAGTCAAGTGGCCCGAGAGCGGGTGCTTGCCGTGCCGCTCGAACGGGTCCGTGATCCCGGCCTTCTCGTGCTCGATCTTGGTGAGCAGTTGGCCGAGCATCATCTCGGCGGCGGCCTTGTTGGTGCTCAGCGGCACCTTGCGGACGGTGCCGTCGGCGTGCCGCACCTTCGCGTACCACTTCTTCACCCGCTTCGTCTCGCCGGTACTCTTGCAGCGGAAGGTCGGGCGGAATAGGCTGGCCATTGTGGGTTCCTCGCGGGTGATGGACGTTACCGGGTTTTGGGGTGGCGTTCAACGCTGGGAGTGGCGAACAGGGTCGGCTGGTCCAGGCGGGCGAGCGGGGACAGGCGGTCCCAACACGTGTCCCCGTCCACCGCCAGCAGGCCGACGCCGGCGGGCAGTTCGCGGGCCGGGTCGAGGGCACCGAACGCCAGCGGGCCGTCAGGTCGCGCCGGGTGCGGGCCGCACGCCTTGCCGGTCGCCGGGTCGAACGCGACCCACCGCCGCCCCGACACCAGCGCGCGGACGCCGGTGTGCAGGACGGCCAGCGGGCCGCGCAGGTGGGCCGGCGGCGGGCGGTCGAACACCAGTTCCTCCCCGTCGGCGAGCGGGGCACAGCCGTCGGCGCGGAGGGCGGCCAGCAACAACACGGCGGTCACGCGGCACCCCCACCGTCGGCCGGCGACAGGTCCAGCCCGCTCAACCCTCGGTGCGGGTTCGAGCGGTAGCGCACCGGGGCCGGCCGCTCGCCCGCCCCGGCGGGCATTCCCTCGCCCGTGCCGGCCGGAACCCCTCCGGCATCTCCCGCATCTCCGGCAGCGGGGTCGGCGGCTTCGGCGTCCCCCGCACCCGCCCCGGCCGAATCTGCTCCGGCATCTCCCGCATCTCCGGCGGTCGCCCCGGCCCGCACCGGCACCACCGCCCAGCGGTTCGTCTTCGTCCGGTCGGCCCCCGCCTTGTCCAACATCCGCCCGCCGAAGTTCCGCCGGGCGAAGTGCCGGAACCGCCCGGCCAGCAGCCGCGAGTCCAGCTTGCCGCACAACTCCTCGACCGCGGACCGCAGGTCGCCCACCCACTCCGGCGGGTCGGCGTCGTCCTTCACCCGCGCCACCACCTCGGCGGCCGTCACCCCGCGGCGGTGCGGGTCCATGCGTTCCAGCCCGTCGAGTACGGCCCCCATCGCCGCCGCCTCCCGGTCGGCCGACGACTGGAGGGCCACCCGCGTGTCGCCGGGGTCGGGCAGGCCGGCGAACACCACCGCCTCCCGCACCACCGAACTCCACCCCTCGAAACTGCCCCACGCCTTCAGCCCGCTCGTCGGCCGCCCGGCGGTCAGCCACCCCCGCAGGATCGTCAGCGCCGCCCCCAGCAACTCCCCCCGGTTCGCCCGCACGTGCGCCCGCAGGTCCTCGTACCGCACGTCCTGCCGCAGCTCCGGCCGCTCGTCGCGGCTCTCCATCCGCACGTGGCACACCCGGCGGGCGGTGTCGGCGTGCAGTTGCACGTTGTTCCCGGTGGCGAACCACGTCACGTGCAGGGGGCCGTCGTACACCCGGTTCGAGCCGAGCAGCCGGTCCTTCCAGCGGTCGGACGTGAGGGCCATGTCGAGCACGTCGTTGCCCACCGCCCCGGCCAGGTTGTCGAACAGGGCCAGCCGGTCGCCCTCGACCGCCAGGGCGGTGATCCGCTTCCGCAGCTCGTCCCGGTCGGGCGTGTAGGCGGTGACGGCGAACCGCCGGCCGGTCAGGATGATGGACACCACGTCGGCCAGCAGCCCCTTGCCCGCCGCCCGCACGTTGGCGTCGATCAGGAAGAGCGGGGCCGGGCCGTCGAACAGGAACCAGGCGAGCGGGGTGAGCAGGCCGGCGACTAGGGCCGAGCGGTGGGCGGGCGTCTCGAACGGGAAGTCGGCCAGCGGGTCGAGCAGCTTTTCCACTGCCGCCGCCACGTCCGCGGGGGTGGGCTGGTCGGGCACGCTCACGCTCAGGTCGGCCGGCGGGCACACCAGCACCCCGGTCGGCGGGTGGTAGCCGGCCTCGGCCAGCAGGGTGTTGTCGGGCAGGAGCACCGGGTGCGGCACGACCGCCTCCAGCCGGCGGACCCGCGGCCAGTCGCCGCGGGCGTGGACGGCGGCCACGCACCACTCGGGCGGGTGGGCCGACACCCAATCGCCGTCCTCCCCGCCCCGCCACTCCCGCCAGCGGGCGGCGCGGGTGAGGCGGTCCCGCACGAGCGGCTTGACCAGTTCCCGGACGCCCGACCCGCCCGCCGGCGGGCGGACCACCTCCTCGACGGGCGGGGGTGGGGGCGGCAGGACGTGGACGAGCAACCCGCCCCGCTGGTACACGTCGGCGTCGGTGCCGAGCGCCTCGGCCGCCTCGTCGTTCACCCGGAACTCGTCCGGTCCCAGGGTGATCACCGGCCGCCCGCCGGACCAGTCCTGGGGCTGGGTGTCGGGCGGAGGGCCGGACGAACCGCCCGACCCGCCCGGCGGGGTAGCGGCGGCGAGGACGGCGGCCAGCGCCTCGGGGCCGCACCGGGCGAGCAGGTCGTCCACCCCCTGCTTGCTCCCGTCGGCCGCCGCCGGCAGGCGGGCGACCGTCACCACCGCCCCGGCCGCGGCGAGCGCCGCCGCCATCACCCGCTCGGCCGCCCGCACCTTCGGGTTGGTGGCGGCGTCCGAGTCGAACGCCAGCACCACCGGCCGGCCGGCGAGCGGGACGGCGGACCAGTCGGGCAGCAGTTGGCGGCGGCCGGGCGTCTGCGCCTTCGGTGTCAGCCCGCACCACACCCCGGCCAGTCCGACGCACGGGAAGCCGTGGGCGTCGGCGGCGAGCGGCTGCTTCAGCCCCTCGGTGACGACCAGCCGGGCGGTCGGGTCGGCCAGGAGGGGGCGGGTGTGCGGGGGGAAGTACAGGCGGTTCGGCTTGCCCTTCGGGGCCTCGTACTTCCGCACCTTGCCCGGTTTGGTGCGGTCTGGCAGCGGGCGGTCGGGCTTCACCCGCGCGTACCCGGTCGGGCGGCCGTCGGCGGCGAAGAACGGGTACACCAGCCCGCCCCCGCGGGCCGGCCCCTTCCAGCCGAGCAGCTTACCCAGAGCGGCCGGGTCGGGTTCGGTGTACACGCCGGCGGCCAGGGCGTGCTCGGCCGGGATGCCCGAGGCGGCCAGCTCGGCGCGGTGGGCGACGGACAGGAACGGTTGGCGGGACGGCGGGTCGGGGGTATGATTCGTCACTGTGGTTCTCCGGTGACACCCCGGTGTCGCCGCGTTGTGGGCCGGCCCGTGCAGGGGCCGGCCCGCGGCGTTTCCGGGGCGGGTGTGGGTCGTTCACTTCTTGCGGGGGGTGGTGCGGGCCGGGCAGCCGGCGGCCACCCACCCCTGGATGTCCGAGAGCCGCCACTTCTTGCTGCCGCCGATCCGCAGCGGGGCGGGCAGGCGGCCGGCCGCCTGGTCGCGCTCGAGCGACGCCACCGAGCGGCCGAGCAGTACGGCCAGTCGGTTGATGTCCACGAGCAGCGGACGCAGCGGGGCGTCGGCCGGCGGGGTCTTCTCCGTCAGGGTGGTCGCGGTGGTCACGTCGTCTTCCTCCGGCGGGGTGGGGGTTTGGGGTCGAGTCGCTTCATCGCTTTGTCACTGCGGTGCCGCCACTCCTCGAGCGCGAACAGCACCCGGCCGAGCATCGGCACGGGCAGGCGGTCGGGCTGCTGGGCCATCGCACACAGGCGGTCGAGGCCGCCCCGGAGCAGCGCCGAAATGCGGGGGTCGTGCCCTTGCCGACTGCGGTAGGTGAGGCGGTGGCAGGAGCGGCAGCCGAACCACGGCGAGCGGGGCGGCTGGTACAGCTTGGCCACCCGGCGGTGGCAGCGGACGCCGTCCGCCGTGAGCGGGCAACGGGCCAGGTAGCGGGTGCCGCCGTTCGGGGTGGGCAAACCGATCAGGTCGAGCGGGTAGCCGTACTCCTTCGGCTCGTCGCCCCAGCGATAGGCGAGGACGGCGGTCTGCGGGGTGGCGAAGGTGAACGCCACGCTCGCCGCCTCCGCCCCGGCCGCGTCCTTCCACACCAGCTTGGCCATCCGCCCCGCGGCCGGCGGCTGGTCGCCGACCAAGACGGCGACGGTGAACCAGCGGCAGGACTCCGCCCGCGTCTTCTTGCGGCGCCACCCCCACCGCCCGCTGCCGAACCCGCCCATGTGTGTCCCCCGTGTGCGCGAAGTGTGCCGGGTTCACCCGCCCGCACCCGCACCGATCCGCCGTCACCGTCACCCGCCCGGCGTCACCACAATCGCGGGATTTTCCGAACTCCGCGTGTTTGTCACCCGCCCGCCTGCCGGGGAGTGATGCCGGGTGCGGCGGAACCGGCGTCCGACTGCGGGCGGGTGTCGCGAGTGCGATGGTGGACTTGTACCCGCCGCCCGGCGGCGGTGGTGTGAACCGTCAGTCGTCCGTCAAGCGGAGGGCGTCTATCGCCTGAAATGCTGGGGGAAAATGGTGGGAAATTGTGTCTCGTCCGTCAGTCGTCCGTCACCCCTTGCGGCGCGGCTTGGCTGCCCAGTCGGTCAGCGGCTTCCACACGTCGGCGGTGCGGTACAGCGCCCGTGGCTCTCCTTTCCGTGGGCTGTCCACTCCGACCGCGGAGTCCGGGTGTGCGGCACGGAAGCGGCGGAGGAACGTCTCCACCCCGCCGAGCGGCCGGCCGAGCCGACGAGCCAGGTCAGAGGCCGGAAGGAATGGCGGGAGCGGGTCGCCGGGTGGGGGTGCGCCGAGGACGGCGGTCGGCGCGTCCACCGGCAAGTGGGCGGCGACCGCCGTCGGGTTCAACTCCAGCCCGTCGGCCGACACCGTGAGGACAGCGGCGAGCGGGATCGTCAGCGGGCGACCGTCGCCCCACACGGAGGCGGGCGGGGTGGACAGGGGGACGAACACCGCCGCCGCCGGGTGGGCCAACTCGGGCACCCGTTCGGCCAGACCCACCTTCCCCCGCCAGCCGGCCACCAGCCAGCCCGGTCGCTCCCCCTCGGCCACCCGCACCAGCCCCAACTCCCACACCCGCCCGCTCTGCCGCTCGACCGCCGCCCGCCCGCTCACCGCCCGCCCGAGCGCCGCCGGCACCACCGCCCACCGGCGGAGCCGATCCGCCGAGACCGGCCTCGCCCCGAAGGTGGAACACCGCACCCGCCATTGCCCGCCGATCCGCACCACCTCGGCCTCGTGCCCGTCGTCGCACACCGGGCAGGGCAACACGTCCCCCGCGGTCGTGGGCACGAGAACGCCCGCCGACGCCAGCCCGTCCCACGCGGGCGGGGCGAACCGCCGGCGGTCGTCGTCGGACAGGATGACCGGCCCGACCTCCAGCCGGGCGAGCAACTCGCGGAAGGGGTCACGCACCCGTCACCCCCCACCCCGCCAGCAGCGCCTCCCCCACCGCCTGGTGGCGGTCGGGGCGGGCGGCCAGGGTGGTCGTCCCCCGGCTGCTCACGTCGAACGAGAGCGTCCGCCGCCCCTTCCCGCCGGCGAAGGTGAGCACCACCGTGACCAGCGACACGCGGAGGGACTCGCGGGGGAAGTGTTCGACCGGGAAGTGCCGGTCGAGCATCCGGTAGACGGCGTGGCGGTCGGCGTGCCGGGCCGTCTCCAGCGTCACCGTCTCCCCGCTGCCGGGCACGTACACCCGCATCCGCCGCACCCGCAGGTCGGCCACCCCGTGGCCGTCCGGCACGCGGGCGGTGGCGTCCGGGCTGAGCAGGTGGTCCAGGCGGAAGGGGGCCACCTTCAGCACCTCGGCCGGGGCGGGGATGCCGAGCAGGTGCCGACAGGACAGGTCGAGCAGGGCGACCCGCACGTCCTCCCCGCCGCCGGCGAAGACGGCCAGTGTGCCGGCCGGCGGGGTGAGCTGGAACACCACCTCGAACGCCGGCCGGTGGTGGCGGCGGCGGAACTGCTCGCGGTCGAACTCCAGGTGGGTGGCCGGGTAGTCGTCCAGGTACCCGAACAGGAGCAGGCGGTGCCCGCGGACCAGGGCGTCGATGTGGCAGTGGCCGCCGCGGGCCTGCCGGCGGTAGTAGTCGCACAGGGCGGTGCGGAGCGGGGCGAGCGCCGCCTCCGAGTGGTCGGGCATGACGGTCGGCAAGCCGGCGACGGCGGACGAGGTGCGGGCGGACAGGTGGTCGGCGGCGTACACCAGGCGGGCGGCGTCGAAGGCGTTGGGGTGGTGGGTGAGGAACCACATGGCCCGTGCCGCGTCCCCGGCCATGTCGTGGAAGGCGGGCGGCAGCGGCAGGCGGGCGTACTCGGCCTCGGCCACGAGCGCGCGGGAGCCGTCCTCGGTGGCCAGGTCGTGAACGTCGCCGAGGGCGGCGTCGAACCGCTCGCGGTCGTGTGCGGGCATGGCTTGGGCGGCGGTCACGATGTGGCGGGCGTCGGCGTCCGGGGCGAGGGCGGTCGGGTCGAGGGGGATGTGGTGGGCCGCACAGAAGTCGGCGAGCATCGCCGGCGACACCTGGCGGACGACGGCGATGGGGGAGAACGGGCGGCTCATGGCGGTGCCTCGCGGATGATGAACTGGTGTCCTGTAGATTCACTTGTACACTCGTCGTCACCCGAGGTCAATCACCTCTTCCCGCCATCACCCGCCACGGCCGATTGCAACCGCAGCGCCACCCGACGCGCTCAAGTCGTTGCCCCCCCCGGCGGAAGATCGCGGGGGGTTGTGCGCGGCACCCGCAACGGTGTCCCGAAGCGACCGACAGACAATTCCCCCCACCCCACACGCAGAGGGGTACACCCGTTCGAATTTCCCGCCGGCCGTCACCGGAACCGTCGGGCGTGTCGCACACGTTCTCGTGACAGGTTTTCGGGTCGGGGGGAGGTCGAACCGGCAGTGGTGCCGGCGGGTGGTCGTTCGCCCCCC
>JANNDF010000794.1:0-12008 GCA_031387445.1 Planctomycetia bacterium | reverse complement strand
AACCAGGGGGCTGACGCCCCCCGCTCGCCAAGAAGGCGTCCCTGCTACAATAACTGACTCACCACCGAGAGGCGGCACATGATCGGCTGGATCGTGAAGAAGCTGAAGGCGGGGCTGGCGAAGACGCGGTCGGCGTTCTCCGGCGTCGTCGGCCTGTTCACCGGCGCGCACCGGGTGGACAAGTCGTTCCTCGCCAAACTGGAAGAGCAACTGCTCCTCGCCGACGTGGGCATCACCGCCACCAGCCAGATCGTGGACCGGGTGCGTCAGGGGTACATGGACAAGGAAGTCGGCAACGACGTGAAGGAGTTCGTGAAGGCGCAACTCCGCGAGCAACTGGCCGACCCCGAAGGCGGGCTGAAGTTTCAGGCGACCGGCCCGACGGTGGTGATGATCGCGGGCGTGAACGGCAGCGGCAAAACGACCAGCATCGCCAAGCTCGCCCTGCGGCTGAAGACCGACGGCAAGAAGGTGCTGGTGGCCGCGTGCGACACGTTCCGCGCCGCGGCGGTCGAGCAACTGAGCGTGTGGTGCGAGCGGATCGGGTGCGACATCACCAAGCAGCAGCAGGGGTCCGACCCGGCGGCGGTGGCGCACGATGCGTGCGAGCGGGCGAAGGCCCGCGGGTACGACGTGCTCATCGTGGACACCGCCGGTCGCCTGCACACCCAGACGCACCTGATGCGGGAGTTGGAGAAGATCCACCGCATCGTGGCCAAGCTGATTCCGGGTGCCCCGCACGAGGTGCTGCTGGTGCTCGACGCGACGACGGGTCAGAACGCCGTCGCCCAGGCCGAGCAGTTCGGCAAATCGGTCAAGTGTACCGGCATCATCCTGACCAAGCTGGACGGCACGGCGAAGGGCGGGGCGGTGTTCGCCATCAAGAGCCGGGTGGGGCTGCCGGTCAAGTTCGTCGGCGTCGGCGAGAGCATGGAGGACATGGACCCCTTCGACCCCGACTCGTTCGTGCAGGCGCTGTTCGAGGGGTGAGTCAAGTTGTCGGCGGTGGGGTGTTCAGGTCTCGGACGATGTCGAGAATGCGGGTCATCTGCGTGAGCGGCACCACACCCGCTGTGCCTTGGATGATGTTGACGGAGATCGTCACCAACCATGTGCAAACCGCCACGTTGCGGCTGTTCAACTTGGTTCGCGGGTGTCCGCCCCGCTGCCAGGGAAGTTCCACACACACTTCGGCCGGGGCCATGTCGAGTTGGGTGGTGACGGCCGCAACCACGACCTCACCGTCGTCGCGGATCTCCGGCGTGGCGGTCAGGATCACGGCCGGGCGAACCTTCGGATTGCGCCCTTGCGGGTCGAGCAGTTCGACCCACACAATCCGTCCTTGTTGAAGCGGAGTCGTCACCGCGACTCCTCCGGCTCGAACGGGTTCTCGGTCTCCTCCCACCACGACTTCGGCGGCGGGTACTTCTTCGCCAACTCTTTCAGTTCCGCGTTGCTCGGAGTGACGCGTTCGAGCAGGATGCCTTCCAGGTCGTCGAGCGTCTGCCAGCGGGAGAAGAGGGAGTCGTAATGCTTCTGGATTTCGTCGCGGGATTCGCTGAGCCGAGCCACCAACTCTTGCGGCGGGAAGTCGAACTCGTCCCCAAATCGGCCGGCCAACATCACGTACCCGTCCAGCACTTTCAAGTAGCCGAGCAGGACCGCTTGATAGTCTTCCCTGGCCGAGTGCAACCGTTCAGCGTCACCAGTGCGAAGGGTCTCCGAACACACACGGTCCCAGGCGTGGACGACGTGTCGCATACCGCGATCAAACAGGAACCACGGTTCCGGGTGGTGAAAGAGGTGATACGGCTCGAACAACTCCCGCATCACGGCGACCATGCGAAGCACCTCACTTGGAACGCCGCCATTGTCCAGTTGCGAAGTGTGGAAAGCAAGTGCCGCACGGCGCGGGGCATCTACTTGTCTTTGTCGGCGGGCGGCGGGCCGATGCGGGCGGCGGCGGCGGACAGCCTCTCGCGGGCGACTTGTACCCGTTTGGACGTGCCCAGTTCGCCGTCGGTGGGCACGGCGTTGACGGTGCGGGTCAGGCTGTCGAACGCCTCCTGATGCACCTCTTGCAACCGCTTAAAGTCGGCTGACTTCGGTTTGATCTCCTGACGCGCCTCGGCCAGGTTCGGGGCCAGCCCGTCGGCGGTGACGGCGTGCAGGTGGTCGCTCACCTCGGCCAGCCGGTCGGCGTCTTTGTGGTCCACCGCCTCGCGGGCCTCGCGGGCCAGCCGGTCGGCCACCTTGCGGCACTCGTCGGCGCGGTCGAGCGAGGTGTTGCGGTCGGCCAACGCGAGGGCCGACTTGGTCAGCTCTTCGTACAGCCCGCGGTTGGCCTTCAGCATCTTCAGGCTGTCGGCGGCGGTCGGGGTGTACCCCGGTTGGGCCGACACCCAGGCGGCCAGGGCGGCGAGCGCGGCGAACACGAGTAGCGGGCGGGTTCTCACGGCTGCCCCTTCTTCGGGTTCCCCTGGGCGATCTTGGTCAACTCGCGGCGGCCGTCCTGGGCGGTCTTGGCGATGCGGGTGAGCGCGTCGCGGGCGTTCGGCGGGGCGTCGGCGGCCAGGCGGGTGGCGTCCGTCTCGGCGTCGCCGAGCTTCTTCATCGCGTCGGTCAGCACCTGATTCCGTTCACCGGGCGTCAACTTGCCGTCCTCGATCATCTTCGCCTGACCGACCACCCCGTCGCTCACCATCTTCTCGTACTGGCCGGCCAGGGCGTTCATGTCGTCGCGGTCGGCCACCTTGTACACGTCGCACGCCTCGCCCTTCAGGTCGGTCGTCCAGTCGGCGTACACGCCGAGTCGTTCGTGCGGGGCGCGGGCGGTGGTGGCCAGTTCGTTCGTGTGCTTCACCATCTTCGCCAGCCGCTCCGACCGCGGCCGTTCGGCCTGTTCCGGCTGGGAGAGTCGCGTCTTTGGGGCGAAGGTGAAGATTCCTATCCCGAGCACCACCGCCGCCGCCACCCCGCCGCCGACGTACCGCCAGTCGATCCGCTTCAGCCACTTCGTGACCGGCTTGAACGCCCCGCTGCCGGTCAGCGTGCTCGGCACCACCGGGCGGGTGCGAATGACCGGCCCGTCGGCTTCCAGTTCGTTCAGGAAGGCTTCCATCCGCGCTGTCGCCGGCACCGGCAGTTGCCGGAGCAGAGCGTCCAACCGCACCGCCTCGGCCTGGACCGAGCGGCAGGCGGCACACCCGGTCAGGTGCGGCAACAGGTCGTCCGTCGGACGGGTCGCGTCCGGGAGGGCGAGCAGCCGGTTGCGGGCCACGTCGCAGGTCATTGGGAACACACCTCAAGAAACACCCACGGGTTCACACCCGCGGTTCACTTCAAACACCCCCGGCATCACTGCCGGGGTTCGCCAACTCGGGGAACAAATCCGGCGACAACACTTTCACCAACTTCTGTCGCGCCTTGAACACCCGCCAGCGGGCCGTTTCCTCGGTGATCTTCAGCACCGCCGCGATCTCCCGGTAGTTCATCCCCTCTTCCGCCTTGAGCATCAGCGCCGTTCGGAAGTCGGTCGGCAACTCCTGGATCGCCTGAGCCACCTTCTCCAGCGCCTCGCGATCCCCGGCCGTCGTCACCGGACCGGCCGCGGTGTCCGCCGCCGGTTGGTCTTCGCTCGGCTGGTGCGGGGATTTCCGTTCCGCCCGCTTCAGGTTCACGAAGTTGTTGTGCCCGATGCGGAACAGCCACGCCCGGAAGTTGCTCCCCGTCCGGAACGACTTCACCGCCGCCAGTGCCTTCAGGAACGTCTCTTGAGTCAGGTCTTCGGCCCGGTGGCGGTCGCGGGTCATGTGGTACAGCCAGCGGAACAGCCGCTCGTAGTAGGCCGCCACCACCCGCGCGAACGCCGCACGGTCCCCCGCCTGGGCGGCCGCAATCCATTCGGACTCGGACCCCGTGCCGGAGCGGTCGGGGCGAGACGGATCCTGGTCCGGGGGCACGCTTCGGGGCCGAGTGAGTGGTGCTGGCTGGGGAGAACATTCCCGCCGTACCACGGTATCCACCGGAGTTTAGGTCGTCCAGTTCGGCGGCCGCAGTAAGGGCGGGGGCCGCCTCTCGCAGGTTCAACGGGAGGCCGCGCACGGCGTTGGCGGGAAACCCGACTCGTGCCCGGTCGATGGTTTCATTCCTCCACCCCCCAACCTTCCCTGGAATCACCGCCGATTTGAGGCAGATCCCATACCGAACAAGGACTTGCGGCGAATTTGCGGGGCACGACGAAGTGTAGAAATGATTCGCGG
The DNA here is from genome assembly GCA_031387445.1 of Planctomycetia bacterium. Lineage (GTDB taxonomy): Bacteria > Planctomycetota > Planctomycetia > Gemmatales > Gemmataceae > JALHQU01. The sequence goes on along the minus strand of JANNDF010000794.1, from coordinate 7,746 downwards.
CCCAACTCCACGTCCACGTCCCAGACGACCACCTTCCCCGTGTCGCTGCCGGCGACGAACTGGCCGTCGGGAGTGAAAGGAACTGATGGCCGTACTGAAGGCGAACAACCTCGACACACCGGGGGCGCCCCGAAGGCGCGGGTCGTGATCCAGTCGTTCAGCGCGGAGAGCCTGAAGGTGCTGCGGAAGGATCACGCCTGTAAGCTGCCGCTGGGGTCGCTGTTCACCGCCGATCAGTCGGTTGAGAAACTGAAGGCGATGAAGGAGTACGCCGTCGGCTTCACCCCGAACAAGGCGGTGGTGTTCGCACGCCCCGGCATCGTGACCGACGCCCACGACCTCGGCATGAGCGTGCCCGTGTGGTCGTACCGCGGCGGTTCGACCGGCAAGTTCAAGGGCGTGAAGGAAGAGTTGACGCACTTGATGAAGGAACTGAAGGTGGACGCCATCTTCACCGGCAACCCGGACCAGTTCCCGAAGCAGTGAACCGGGGATTTCTGAACCACTCATCGCGGGAGCGGTTATCCTGATGTCGCACCGACATCGGAGCCGTTCGATGACTGACCCGACCCGCACCGTTCCCCCGTTGGCCGACTCGCTCCTCACGCGATCCGTCACCGACGGGGCCACCACCGGTGGGGGTTCTAACTCGCCCAACCTCACCGCTCCGCCATCGAGCACCGGGCGATACCAACTCGGGGCCGAAATAGCCCGCGGCGGGATGGGCGTCGTCTACCGCGCCACCGACACCACCCTCGGGCGCGAAGTGGCGGTCAAGGTGCTGCTCGACAAGTACGAACCGCAATCCGGCACCGCCCGCCGGTTCGCCGACGAAGCCCACATCGCCGCCCAACTCCAGCACCCCGGCATCCCCCCGGTTCACGACCTGGGCACCCTGCCCGACGGCCGCCCGTTCCTGGCCATGAAGCTCATCAAGGGCGACACCCTCGACGTGCTGCTGGCGAGCCGGGAGCGTGAGCGCCCGGAGTTCGGCCGCTGGCTGGCCGCGTTCGAGCAGGTGTGCCACGCCGTCGCCTACGCCCACGCCCATTCGGTCATTCACCGCGACCTGAAGCCGGCGAACGTGATGGTCGGGGCGTTCGGCGAGGTGCAAGTCATGGACTGGGGGCTGGCGAAGGTGCTCGGCACTCGCTCGACCGAAGCGGACGACCCGGACGCCACCGCCGGCGGCACGGTGGTGCAGAGCACCCGCGACTCGGACGGGTCATTCACCCAGGCGGGCAGCGTCCTCGGCACGCCGGCGTTCATGCCGCCCGAGCAGGCGCTCGGTGCCGTCGGCAAGATCGACGCCCGCTCGGACGTATTCGGCCTGGGGGCGGTGCTGGCGGTGATCCTGACGGGCAAGCCGCCGTTCGCCACCACGTCGGCCGAGACCACCCGCATCAAGGCGGCTCAGGGGAAGGTGGACGAGTGCTTCGCCCGGCTGGACGCCTGCGGGGCCGAGCCGGACCTGGTCGCCTTGTGCAAGCGGTGCCTGAGTCCGACCCCGGCGGATCGACCGGCGGACGCCGGCGTGGTGGCCCAAGCGGTGGCGGAACTGCGGGCCGCCGCCGACGAGCGGGCACGACAGGCTGAGTTGGATCGGGTGAAGGCGGAAGGAGAGAAACTGGCCGCCGACCTGCGGGCGATCGAGCAGCGGAAGCGACGGCTGGTGCAGATGGCCTTCGGGTTGGCGTTCACCGCACTGGTCGTACTGGTCGGGCTGGGGTTGTGGTGGAACGAACGCGTGACGGGTGAGCGGCGGCGGGAACGGGAAGTCGCCGAAGCCCGCATCGCCAGCGAGGTACGCGGGCTACTCGATCAGGCGAAACTGGCGCTCGGCCGCGAGGAGATCCAACCCGCCGACCTGGCGTTGGGGCAGGCCGAGGCCAGGCTCGGGGACGCGGGGCCGGAGGACCTGCGAGCCGAACTCGCCCGCCTGCGGACCGACCGCGAAATGCTCATCCGCCTGCGGGACATCGACGACCTGCGGTGGATGGACCCCGGATCGGACTTCGCCCCGCCGGTGAACCCGAGCGGCCCGCAGTTCGCCGATGCGCTTCGCTGGTACGGCATCACACCCATGCCGGATACCTGCCAAGCCACCGTGGAACGAATCAACGGGTCGGCGATCCGCGAGCAGTTGGTGGCCGCCCTCGACGCTTGGCTCGCGGTCGGGGCCGACGACCCGAACGAACTGGCCGCCTTGCTCGACACCCTCGACCCGGACGACCTCCGCCGGGAGTACCGCACCGCGATGGCGCACCGGGACTTCACCAAACTCCGCGAGATGATCCGCCGACCCGACGTGACCCGCCTCCCCCCGCGGTTCCTGACGACCGTGCTCCCACTGCGAAACCGCCAGTTGCCGTTGGCCGAGGTGCAACCCGTTCTCGAACGCGCGTGGACGGCAAACCCCGGCGAGTTTCGCTTCGCCTTCCAGTCCGCCATTCTCCGGCGTGACCGCTTCACCGGGACGATGGATCAGCGGATCGGCTACTTTCGCGCGGCGGCTGGCGCCCGGCCAACGAACGTCACGGTGTTGACCGTACTTGGGGCCTCACTACATGAAAATTCACAGAACGCCGAGGCGATTCAAGTCTTGGAACGGGCGGTCGCTCTCGACCCGTCGTATCCGGATGCCGGGTATGCCCTCGCTCGGAGTTATTGCTACCAGAAGGAGTGGGCGAAGGCCGACGCCACACTCAACGCCACTACGGCATGTGACACCAAGCCGGCCCGAGCGGAGTTCAACCGGGGGATCATTTCGTATCTCCGCGGTGAGTCGGAACAGGCGATCACCCGCTTCCGGCGCACGTCCGAACTCGACCCGAACTGGCCTGAGCCGTACCTCCGGCTCGCCATCGCGCTTCAAAGTCGAAAAGACCTCAAGGGGCAGATTGTTTGTTACCGCAAGATTATCGCACTCCAACCGAGTTGGTCTCCCGCATACGGGGTCTTGGCGCAGTTGTACGAACTCCAGGGCCAACTCGGTGACGCGATCACCACCTGCCGGGACGGTCTGAGAGTCGAACCGACCGACTCCAACTGTCGTACCATGCTCGTCAACTTCCTTCTCCAAACGAAAGACCTGGACGGCGCCGAGACGGTGAGCCGTGCGGCGCTCAAACACGACGCGAGTGCCGCCAAATGGCATCTCAGTCTCGGATACGCTCTCGAACAGAAGGGAGACTTCGACGGGGCAATCGCGGTCTACGCTGAAGCCCGCAAGCTCAATCCGCAACTTTCACCCCTGACATCGCAACGTGCGTTTCGGTCGAAGGAACTGCTGACCAAGCTGCCGGACATCCGTGCCGGCAAAGCCGAACCGAAGTCCCCGTCTGAAACGTTCGAGTACGCGCAGCTCTGCATGACCCCACAAAAGCGGTACGCTGACGCCGTTCGCCTGTACGAGAAGGGGCTCGCCACGGACACCAGACCCGAGGGCAACAATTTCTTTAGCACCCATCGGTACAACGCCGCCTGTGCCGCCGCCCGCGCCGCCCGCGGCGAGGGGATCGACGCTCCGACCGATCCGACCCTGTGTGCCAGCCTCCGGGCCAAAGCACTCGACTGGCTGAAAGCCGACTTGGCGTACTACCAACGGCGGTTCGCGTCGCCCGTCGGTGGACCGCGGGACGTATCCCAACTGACGAACTCGCTGACCGACCCGGACCTGTCGTGGCTGCGGCCTGGCCTCGGGCGGATCGGAATGCCCACGACCGAGCGCGACGAGTGGGACAAACTCTGGGCGGATGTGAAGGCGACGATTGCCGACGCCCAGAAGCCGCGGAAGGCGGTGTGAGCGTCCCGTGAAGATTCGGTGAAGACGGGAAGAGATTCCCGTGGCCAACCCCCCGCCCGCCGAAATACCTTTCGGACTACCTCCCCGCCCGCAGGTCGGCCCATGAGTTTCTGGGACGCGGTCTCCGCCCTCCCTGCCGTCGCGCTCGTCTTCTTCGCCCTCGCCCTGCTGGTGGCGTTCGCGTTCGAGTTCATCAACGGCTTCCACGACACCGCCAACGCCGTCACCACCGTCATCTACACCCGCACCATGCGGCCGACCCCGGCCGTGCTCTACTCGGCGGTGATGAACTTCCTCGGCGTGCTGCTCGGCGGCACCGGGGTGGCGTTCGGCATCGTCAACCTGCTGCCGGTCGATCTGCTTGTCACCGAGAACGCCGAGTCGGCCCGCGGCGGGCTGGTGATGGTGATGTCGCTGCTCGTCGCCGGGGTGGTGTGGAACCTGGGCACGTGGTACGTCGGCCTGCCCGTCAGCAGCTCGCACACCCTGGTGGGCAGCATCCTCGGGGTGGGGTTGGCGAACGGGCTGATGACCGGGCAGGGGATCGGCGGGGTGAAGTGGGAGGAGGCCGGCAAGGTCGGGTTGAGCCTGCTCCTCTCCCCGCTCGTCGGGTTCGTTGCCTCGTTCGTGCTCCTGTGGGTGATGAAGAGGACCGTCCGCGAGCCGAAGTTGTACGTCCCGCCGGAAGGGGACGACCGCCCGCCGGGGTGGGTGCGGGGGGTGCTGTTCGTCACGTGCGGCGGGGTGAGCTTCGCCCACGGGTCGAACGACGGGCAGAAGGGGATGGGCCTGATCCTGCTCGTGCTCATCGGCTTCCTGGCCGGGCACTACGCCCTGGACATCTACGACGCGCGCAAGGTGGAGCCGACGCGGGCCGCAGTGGCCGAGGTGCGGGAGAAGTTGAAGTTGGACGAGGCGAAGGAGAAGCTCGCGGCGGGCGACAAAGACAGCCTGTCCGAGGACGACAAGAAGAAGCTGAAGTTGGCCGCCGACGCCGACGGGGCGATCGCCGCCCTGGACGGGAAGGCGTCGTTCGCCGACCTGCCGGAGCAGGTGCGGTTCGACGTGCGGCAGAAACTGTACCGGCTGAGCCGGGCGGCCGAGAAGGCCGAGTTGAAGGGGGCGGGCGACAAGCCCCCGCCGCAGAAGGCGCTGAAGGAGGCGTTCGAGTTCGTCCCCCTGTGGGTGGTCATCGGCACCGCCCTGGCGCTCGGCATCGGCACGACGGTCGGGTACAAGCGGGTGATGAAGACGGTGGCCGAGAAGATCGGCAAGACGCACCTGACGTACGCGCAAGGGGCGGTGGCCGAGACGGTCGCCGCGATCACCATTCTGCTGAGCACGTTCATCAAAATGCCGGTGAGCACCACCCAGGTGCTGAGCAGCGGGGTGGCCGGCACGATGGTGGCCAACGGCAGTGGGGTGCAGGGGAAGACGACCACCCGCATCCTGCTCGCCTGGCTGGTCACACTGCCGTGTACCATGCTGCTCAGCGGGCTGCTGTTCGCCCTCGGCCGGCTGATCTTCGGGTGAGGATCAGTCGTCATCGCTGGCCGTGGGCTGCCGACGGGGTTTCCGCTCGTCCAGAATCTCCTCGGCAGTTTCGCGGTCGTACCCCATCTCCTCCATTAGCTCCACGGCCCGACTCCTACCGGGGTTGTCCAACAGTCGGGTAAGCGCGTACAGGACCAGAAGACCATTTGCCACCAGCGTGAACACTGACATGATGCCGTCGGCGCGGCTCGTCACCGCCAACGCCACCCACACTCCGAACGAACCAACGTGGAACAACCCCTGAGCCACTACCCACAGTCGGTTCCACAGGCCGGTTGCCCCTGCCACCAAGAGTAACCCGATGAGCACCCCGACCACTCCCCACAAACCCTCCCCACCGATAACGTACCCGAGCGATGAACCACAGAAGATGGCGGCGAACGCACACGCGATCCACCCCCACCCACGCAGGTAGCCGGCCCACACCGACTTGCCGCTCATCGCGATGACTTTCCCCCGAAACCCGTTGCCGGACTCGGACCCTTCCACCACGAAAAACGATTGCGTCGGGGCCAACGGAACGAAGTTAATGTGGAAAAACTGGGTGACTACAAACCCGATGCCGGGGATGCGATCCACATACCCGTAGTTCCGCGTTCCAAACACGAACGCCATGGACGGTCCTCGGTGTGCGCCGGTGTCACGTCACAGTAGTGAGCCGGTCGGCGGGTGGCTCTCAGCCTAAAACGAGATCGCCACCCTGAACCCCGAACCACACCCATGCTCCTGTTCGTGTACGGCACACTCAAACGCGGTCAGCGGAACCACCGGCTGCTGGCCGACCAGCGGTTCGTTCGTATCGCCGCCACCGCCCCCGGCTACTGCCTGTACGACCTCGGCCCGTACCCGGCGATGGTACAGGGCGCGGACGCCGGCCCGGTGCGGGGCGAACTGTTCAGCGTGAGCGAGTGTGCGACGGACGAGTTGGACGACTTCGAGGGCGTGCCCGACCTGTTCGACCGCCGGCGGGTGGAACTGGACGACGGCACCACCGCCTGGGCCTACCTGTACACCCGCCCCATCCCGGACGGCACCCCGACCGGCGACGAGTGGCCGTTCGAGTGACCACCGCTCACACCGTCAACTTGCGATCCCGTGCCGTGACCTTCCAACTGCCGACCACCCGCCCGCCTTCGGCGACGAGTGCTTCCCGGTGCAGCGCCACCGACGGGCAGACGTGGCCGGGGATGGCGTACACCACGTCGCCGGGGGTGAAGCGATCCGCGTGCGGGGTTTCGACGACGTAGTGCTCCTCGCTGTGCGTCACCGGCGTGTGCGGCGGGAAGTCGAGCAGGTGAACCCGCTTCGCCAACAGCGGGTCGGCGGCGACCGACTTGTTCCCCAGGTCCAGCGTCACGCGGTTGGCGGTCGGCCGGCTGACCACCCGCGTGACCAGCACCGCCGCCGGCTGCACGCCGGGCAGGTCCGAATACTTCGACCCGTACCCGTGGTCGTGCAGCACGTAAGTGCCGGGCGAGCACTCCAGGCCGGGTACGTCGGTGATGGTGGCGTACACCGGGAAGCCGGGCGTGCCCCCGCACACGAGCGTCGGCACCGGCATCCCGGCGGCTTCGATGGCGGCCCGCAATTGCAGCACCGGCGTCAACTTCGCCCACACCGCGGCCTCGCGGTCGGAGCGGCTCTCCTGGTTGATGTGACCGTCGTAGCAGTGGAAGCCGACCGCCTTCAGCCCCGGCGTGGCGGCGATCTGGCGATACAACTCCGCGACACGGTCGATGGCAATGCCAGTGCGGTCCATGCCCATGTTCACGTCCACATACAGCTCGACCGGACGGCCGGCAGTGGCGGTAGCCGCGAGCGGGGCGAGGGTGGCCGGGTGATCGACGGCCGTGGACCACCGCACGCCGGGGAACTTGTGCCGCAGCGTGGCAAACCGGCCGACGTTCGGCCCGACAAGCGGGTACGAGATGAGCACGTCCGGGGCACCGGCGTCGGCGAGCATTTCTGCTTCGGCGATGGTGGCGCACTTGTGCTTGGTCACGCCGGCGAGCAGTTGCATCTGCACCACCTCGGCCGTCTTGTGCGTCTTCACGTGCGGCCGCAGGCGTTCCGCCCCGCCCGCCTGCTTGATGACAGCGCTGATGTTCGCCTTGATGATGTCGGGGAAGAACACCAGCGCCGGCGACGCGACCTCGGCGACGTTCGACAGGTGGTATCGGTGGGACATGACTCTCTCCGGCTCCCCTCTCCCCGTGAGGGAGAGGGGTTAGGGGTGAGGGGTTGTTTTCTAACCCGTCCCCCGCACCCCCACCCCCACAACCACAACGGGAGAGGGGGGCCCGTGTGTGTCAAATACCCACCAAACCAACAGTCGAAAAGAGCCCAGGTCGCGGCGCCGGCGCGGGTGTTATTTACCCACAAAAAAA
>JANNDF010000528.1:0-2184 GCA_031387445.1 Planctomycetia bacterium | reverse complement strand
CGCCCGCGAGCGCAAAACCACCTATGGATACGCCGCACAACTCCATGCGGTCTTCGGGGGGGTGTTGAATTAATGTGGCTGCCCGCTCCGCGGGCGGTTTCGTATTCCGCCCGCGGAGCGGGCAGCGACTTTCCGCTACTTCTTCAGCGGGTGCGAGAACGCCCACAAGTGACCGAACGGGTCGAGCACCTGGGCGTAGCGGTCGCCCCAGAAGGCGTCCCACGGGGGCATGGTGACGGTCGCGCCGGCGGCAGCAGCCTGGGCCACCGCCTCGTCGCAGTTCGACACCTCCATGTGCATCGACACGGACACCCCGCCCACCGTCTTCGGCGACCCGCTCTTCACCCCCCCGCACGCCTCCTGGTGCTCCGGGAACTCGTCGCACAGGTAGAACCGGGAGTCGCCGACGAGGATGTCGGCGTGCATCAGGCGCTCACCGTCCTCGGCCGGCACCACACGCCCAGTCGTGGCCCCGAACGCCGCCTTGTAGAACTCGACCGCCGCCTTGCCGCCCTTCACCACCAGGTGCGGGGTGACCGCCTTGACCGTCGCCATGATCGCCACCTCGGGAACGAAGAAACCCGCGACCTTGCCGGCCGCGGGTGGTGAGGGTGGCGAATGTGGACGGTGAACGCAAGGTCAGGTGCCGAAGTAGGTGCCGCCTGCCGGGCGGCACCGCTTCGGTTGTGCCGCCCGGCAGGCGGCACCTACTTCTTCAACTCCTTCACCCGGATGTTCCGATAGCGCACGAACTGCTTGGTGAGGTCGCCGCCGCCGTGGACTTGCAACGCGATGCCGCCCTTGTCGTCCAGCCGCTTCTCGGTGTCCTGGTACTCCATGAACTTCACCCCGTTGATCCACGTCGTGATCTTCGGCGGGTTGTTCTCGATGCGGGCACGCAGTTCGTTCCACTTCGTTTTGTCCCAGAACTTACCCCAGTCTTCGGCCTTCACCGGGCACGGGAACGCCTTGTTCTCCTTCACCGCGATCGCGGTCACGTCTTTCGTGAAGTTGAAGTTCAGCACGTGCGGCTTGCCGCCCAGTTTCCCCTCCCCGTAGATACCCATCAGGTTGCCGCCCGTGTGGTAGTCGATCATCGCCTGGTAGCACGAGCCGGTGTCGGTGCTCCGCAGGAACAGCCCGCTGTCCGGGCCGTCGTCGTTCCGCATCTCCAGCGCCACCTCGTAGTCGCCGTACTGCTTCTCGGTGATGATGATGCCGCCGTTGCCCGGCACGTCCTGACTGCCGACGATGGCCCCGTCTTCCACCACCCACTTGCCCCCGCTCTTGTTCTGACTGGTGCCGCTGTGACCGGTTTTGGCACTGACGGCCCACCCGTCGAGCGTCTTGCCGTCGAAGACGGGCACGAACCCCTTGTCGTCGAACTTCTCCGGCTTGGGCGGGTCGGCGGAGGCGACCACGGCGACGGACAGGGCGAGCGGCAGGGCGAGAAGAATCAGGCGGCGCATGAGCGACACCTCGGGGAGTGGGGAACGGCGACAGTATCGGCGGGTGACGGGCCGGCGTCCACCGCGCAGTCCGGACGCGGGCCGGGTGGCGTGTACACTTGCGTCGGAATTCCCGGCCGAAGGCCGGTCGCCCGGTCGTGCATTTTTCTCACCGCCCGAAGGTGTGTACTACGCTCCCCCGACGGATCGCCCTCATCTCCCCCGTGGTGCCTCCGTGGGTACGAAAACTCGCCTCCGCATCCCCCGCTCGCCGTTCTTCGTCGCACTGGGCAAGAGCGGGCTGATCCCGGCCGACGATTTGATCGGGCTGGTGGCCGAGTACGACATCACCGACGACACCGACCCCATCCAGGTGGCCACCTTCTTCGTGAAGAAGAAGAAGCTGACCAAGTACCAGGCGATGCAGTTGCTCCAGGGGCGAACCGGCGGGTTCGTCCTCGGCCCGTACAAGATTCTCGACGGCCTGCGACAGGACCGCGTGGGCATGGTCTTCCTGGCCGAAGACACCCGCAGCGGCAAGCAGGTGGCCATCAAGGTGCTGCCCACCGACCGCACGAACGACCCGACCATCCTGTCGGCCTTCCGCCAGGAGTTCCGGCTGGCCGCCCAGGTGGACCACGCGAACGTCGCCCGCATCCTGGATTACGGCATCCACCAGGGCATTCATTACGTGGTGTGCGAGCACGTGCCCGGCCCGACGCTCGATAAGACGCTC
>JANNDF010000498.1:0-3503 GCA_031387445.1 Planctomycetia bacterium | reverse complement strand
CATCACCCGGCTCCTTACGGAGCACGGCTCGCCGGATGGGGTCACTTCTTCTTGCGGGTGATCGACTTGATGACCACGTCCTCGATCGGCACCTTCTCGTGCGTCACGCGGCCGTTCTCCATCAGGTCTTGCACCTTCACCGCCTTGATCTTGTCCACCACATCCATGCCGCTCGTCACCTTGCCGAACACGCAGTAGCCCACCTTGTCGGCCGCCTTCGAGCGGTCCAGGCGGTCGTTGTCTTCCACGTTCACGAAGAACTGGCTGGTGGCGCTGTCGGCCACGCGGGTGCGGGCCATGGCCAGCGTGCCCTTGGTGTTGCTCAGCCCGTTGTCCGACTCGTTCTTGATCTGGTCTTTCGTCTTCTTCTGCTTCATGCCCGGCTCGAACCCGCCGCCCTGGATCATGAAGTCGGACATGACGCGGTGGAAGATCAGCCCGTCGTAGAACTTGTCGTCCACGTACCCGAGGAAGTTCTTCACCGTCTCGGGCGCCTTGTCGGCGTACAGTTCCACCTCGAAGCTGCCCTTGCTCGTCTCGACCACCACCACCGGGTTGTCGGCGGCGCGGGCGGTGGCGACCGCGAACACCGCGGCCAGGGCGGCGACGGCCAGTTTCAGTTTCATCACGTGTCCTCAGAGGATGCCCACAGGGCGGGGAAATTGTAGGCACCGCCGGCCGTGTGTCACTTCTTCGCCCGCGGGTGGCGTATCATCGAAAGGTATCCGAGAGGGGATGAAATGGAACCGCTGGTGATCCCGACGCCGCGACTCGACCTGAGGCTGAAAACGCCGGCCGAGGTGCTGGCGTGGGTGGACTCGCTGCCGCCGGAGGTGCGGGTGGAGGTGTCCCCCGCCTGGGTGGAGCGGGTACGGACGACCACGCCGGGCGACGTGTGGTCGCTCAGCTTCACGGTCGCCGAACGAAGCAGCGGGGCAGAAATCGGCGGGTGTATGTTCAAGGGGCCGCCCGACGCCGACGGCATGGTGGAAGTGGCCTACGGCATCGACGAACCCCACCAGCGGAAGGGGTACGCGACCGAACTGTCGGAGGCGATGGTGGCGCTCGCCGTCGACCGCGGGGTGCGGGTGGTCCGGGCGCACACCAAGCCGGACAACACCGCGTCGCTGCGGGTGCTGGAGAAGTGCGGGTTCCGCCCGCTCGGGCTGGTCATCGATCCCGAAGACGGCGAGGTGCTGCGGTTCGAGCGAGAGCGGTAGGTGCCGCGATCCGAGCGGCACCCGCCAAACTGAGGCCCGACCCAGTGGGGGGGCCCCCGAGGCACAGGCGCGCCCACAAAAGCGAGGGGCGCCCCGTTTAAAGTTGGGGCAGGCCAGAAAGTGACCCGGGGGGCGATCCGCGCGGCACCCGCCAAACTGCGGCCCGACGGTGTGGGAGGGCGCCTGAGACCCGGGCGCCCTCCCTCACGGTCGGGCCTCCGATTTCACGGTTCGGCAAGGCATCTACTTCCGCGGGTTCGCTAGCCGATAGAACCGCCCATCCTCCGCCCCGCCGAGGAAGTCGGGCACGCCGTCGCCGTCGAAATCGCACACGCCGGGGCTGACGTCGTGCCCCTCGATGTTCTTGGCATCCAGCGGGCCGGCGTTCTTGAAGACCCACACGTCGCCGTCGCGCTTCACCTGCTTCAGCAAATCCGCGTTCGCCGAGTTGAGCAGGAAATCGACCTTCCCGTCGCCATCCCAATCCGTGACGCACAGCTTCCGCCGGCCGCTCTTGCCGGCCGCGTTCGGGTTCAACCGTAGCGGCTTGCCGTCCTCACTCACGAACGCCCGCCGCGGTGCCAGCAGTCCGGATTTCGTCCGCTCGAACAGGGCCAGAGACCCCTCGGTGTCGAGCACCGCCAGGTCGGGCAACCCGTCGCCGGTGAAGTCGAACACCACCGGTGTCGTTCGCCACTGCGTGAGCAGGGCGTTGCCGGTCGGCTTCCGCCAGCCCCACGCCAGCGCCGGCTGACCCTTCGCCCACGCCACTTCCACCGGCTGCGGGGCGGCCAACTTCGGCTGCTTGCGGGTGCCGACGTTCCGTAACCACACCACTTCGCCGAGGATGCTGTTCAGCACCACGTCGGGCAGCCCGTCGGCGTCCCAGTCGGCCACGCTGAACGTGGTGTACCCCCACTTCGCCTCCGCCGGCCCCTGGATGCTGCCGTTCGGCCCGGCCGTCACGCGGAACGTCGAGCCGTCCGCGTGGAGTCGTTTCGGGGCGGCCCACTTCGGGTTGGCCACCTTCGCCCCGCTCAGGTTCTCGAAGAACTCGATGAATCCGGCGGTGTTGCCGCTCAGAATGTCCTGGTCGCCGTCGCCGTCCCAGTCGAAGGCCACCGGCGTGGCGAGCGCCCCGCACTTCAGCGTGTCGGCCTGCTGCTGGAAGTAGACCGGCCATGCGAACACGGGGGTGCGGTCGGCGTCCAGCTTGCCGGTGTTCTCGACGAACGCCACGCGGCCGTCCTCGTCGCCGACGATGAGGTCGAGGTCGCCGTCCTTGTCCCAGTCGAACGCCACCGGCACGATCATCTGCAAGTCCATCGCCAGCGGTTGGCCCTTCACGTCGGCCAGCCGCCGACCCTTGGCGTACTTCGGCTCCTTCCGCGTGCCGACGTTCTCGAAGTAGGTGAACCCGTCGAGGAACTCGCCGCACAGCAAATCCAGGTCGCCATCACCGTCGAAGTCCGCAAAATTGGGCGACGGGCAGCCGTACACGTCGAGCGGCTTGCCGTCGGCTTCCACCTTCAGCGGCTCTTTGTCGAAGCCCTTTTCGGTGCCACGGAACACGAACACGAACCCGTGCAGCGGGCCGGCGGTCCACTTCCCTTTCGCGTCGTAGGCGTCGTCCCAGCCGTAGTCGCTCCAGTCTTCAATGGCCGCAATCAGATCGAGCCGACCGTCGCCGTCGTAGTCGGCGTACTTCCACTGGTTGTGCCGCACCTTCGGCCCTTTCGTCTGCGCGCCGACCGGCTTGTAAAAGCTCTTGGTGACGCTCAGCGGCGTCTTCTCGTCGGTGCCCTTCGTGGTGAAATTGGTGAACTCGACTCCCGGCGCCAGCACCCGCACTTTGCCGTCCACGTAACTCGGACTGACGTAATGCACGGTGCCGCTCAGCCGGCGGGCGGGCTTGAACACGGGCAGCTTGTTCTTGGCGGTGTCGTCGGTGACGTTCTCGAACAGCCAGACGCCGTTCGACGGCTTGTCGGGGCAACTGACGATCAGGTCGAAGTCACCGTCCCCGTCGGCGTCGCACGGCACCGGCCACGCCCACAGCCCGACGCCCAGATCGACCGCCAGACCGGGGTGGTTGTACGCCAGCGGGGTGAGGCCATCGGCCCGGACGGTGGCGAGCAGGAATGTGGCCGCGAGCAGAGCGAAGGTGAAACGCATGGGAGTGAGTTGGGAGAAGGGAAAGGACCTCACCCCCGTCCCCCTCTCCATTCATGGAGAGGGGGTGTTCAAGGGGGAGCGCGATTCGTTTTGCCGCGAGGCGAAGAC
>JANNDF010000487.1:0-2056 GCA_031387445.1 Planctomycetia bacterium | reverse complement strand
CCGCCCCACGTCCGCTTCAGCCAGATGCCGTCCACGAACAGGTACGGGTACGCCCCGCGGATCGGCCGGTTCCGCCACTCGTCGATCCGCGCGTACACCTTCTGGTTCAGCTCGCTCACCGTGCTCGCGCTCACCCGCGTCCCCCACAACGCCTCGGGGATGTCCTCCACCCGCCGCGTCGAGACACCGGCCAGGGACATCTCCACCAGCGCCTCCTCGACCGAACTCTGCCGCCGCTTGTACCGCTCGATGATCTGCGTCTCGAACGGCAGGGTGCGGAGGCGCGGCACCTTGAGCGTCACCTCACCGGCGGTCGTGTGCGGGGTGCGCTCGTAGCTGCCCGCCCGCGTGTCCACCCGGTCGGGCGAACGGGCGTGCCGCTTCGCCCCGCACAGCTCGTCCGCCTCGGCGTCGAGCAACGCGTTCAGCGTCTGTTCCACCGTCTCCCGCACCACCCGGCCAGGTGCGACTGCACCTTCGCCGCGTCCACCGCGAACGCCCCGCCGAGCGGGGTGGTGGTGGTGCGCGCCTCGGTCGTCGGTGACACCGGGCTGTCAGTCGTCGTCGAGGCCGTCGAATCGGTCGTGGTCGCCGTGCTCATGGTCCTGATCTCCGGTGGCCCCGGCTCGCAAGCCGAACACCACACCGTAGGACCTCCACCCACACCTCAAATCTATGTGCGCAACTTCCGACACGTTATCGATCACGGCCGCGGCGCACAAGCTGGTGCGGATCTTTGACACGGTGCTGCGATACGGGTGGGCGTATCAGAAGCGGAGTGAGGAGGAGTTCACGACGGAGCATCGGCAGCGGATGGAGAAGCAGTTGCATCGGCGGGCGAAGGAGTTGGGGTTCGAGGTGGTGAAGGTGGCGGAGCCGTCGGGTGGGGACGCGCCGGTCGTGTCGTCGGCGTCGGCGTGACGGCAAGCCCGTCGGCCGCAGGAGCCGAGCCGGGCGAAGAGGTGTTTGACACCGCGAGCGGAATCGGCTGCTCCGATGACGGCTTGGGGAGAGGGTGCGTGCCGAGCCAGCCTCCGGGACACCCCGAACCCGCCTTCGAGAAGCACAGTCGGCAAGAAGAACTACTGAGGCTCACTTCACGTTCCTGGGGCGGCCTCGGGGGATTGCCGCGGCGAGGCACCGCGCGACACCGCGACCTACCCGCGATGTCCGAACCCGCCCGGCGGCCGGACCCACGGACGGGAGCGCCCGACCCGAACCCCGGCCTCCGGGCACCCGGCGGCGGCTCGCCCCGCCGCGCCGTCCGGACCGGCTCGGCGGCCCGACCCGCCGCCCCGAGCGCTCGATCCGATCCGCGGCCGTGGGGCCGGACCCACGACCGGCGGCCCGCGCCCGCGGCTCCGGGGCTTGCCGCTGCGGGCGGCCTGCCTCGCCGAACGACCCCGCTCAGCAGCGGCGGGGCACCGGTGAGCCGTGAAGTTCCAGAAACCTATTGTGCCCCGCCGCCCGATGCGTCGTATAGTTCGGCCACCGAAAGATCAAAGCCTTTGTCTTCGGGCTCTTGAAATCTGTCAGCCGGCTTCAACTGCCTTGACGATCTCTCGGATTGCTTTGTACCGAACCGACTCACGCTTGACGGGTACTCCTTCCGAGTCCGGCACCAAAGCGACGAGCCCGGCTTTGTGGTGCCGGAGCAATGCCAGGCGCAGCAGGGCCGACACGAACTCGCCCCTTCCCGTGAGGTTGCGGAACATGCCACCTCGCGCCGCTCTCGCGATGGCATCGCCGACTTGATGTTCGCGGTGGCTCTCCCACGTATCCCCCTTGAGAACGAACACCGGGTGGCAGAGCGCTACGACCGCGCGCGAGCAAGTCCATTGCCTCCGCGGTCCCGATCGAGATGAGGGCATCCAAGAATTCCAGCGGCGCCGACGACCGCTCAAGCTGGAGATGAGTCATGAAGTAAAAGGGGTGGATGTAAGACTGCCCGTTCTGCCTTTCGAAGGATTCCAGGAATTCGACGAATGGGGAGAGGCCGACCAGCCCGGACGGTTGGGCGAAATAGCCCAGGAGCCTGATCGCGTTTTTGTCTGTC
>JANNDF010000485.1:0-1279 GCA_031387445.1 Planctomycetia bacterium | reverse complement strand
CGCGGCCCCCGGGGCAGCGGGCCCCCGCCGGTGTGGGCGGGCCCCAGCCCCCTGGGCAATCGTGCGGGGCGCCCCCCCACCCGGTCGGGCCTCTGCTTGGTGTGTGCCGCCCGGCAGGCGGCACCTACTCGTGTCGGTTGTTCCCCCCGGTGTCGCTCGTCCGGTACACTACACCCGTCCGCACCTCCCGGAGCGCCGACCGATGCGCCGCGTTCTCCTGCCCCTGCTCGCCGTCCTCGCCCTGGCGGGTGTCGCCCCCGCCGCCGACAAGGCGTTCACCGTCCGCTGGCTCGGCCAGTCGTTCGTCACTGTCGAAACGCCGAGCGGGAAAATCATCGCGTTCGACCCGCAGGTGATGACCGAGTTCGAGCGGAAGGAGCCGATCAAGGCTGACTTCGTGTGCGTGTCGCACCCGCACAACGACCACAACCGGGTGGAGGAGGCCGTCGCCGACGCCAAGGACCCGAAGAAGGTGAAGGTGTTCCAGGGGCTGACCGGCGACCCGGCCAAGCCGAACAAGCCGGCCGAGTGGAACAAGCTGGACGAGAAGGTGAAAATCAGCGACACGGTCACGTACCGCTTCCGCACGTTCGGCTGCTACCACGACGAGATGAGCGGGCTGAAGCGGGGCAAGAACGCGGCGTTCATCGTGGAAGCCGATGGGCTGACCTTCTGCCACCTGGGCGACCTGGGGCACACGTTCACCGAGGCCGAGGCGAAGGTGATCGGCAAGATCGACGTGCTGTTCGTGCCGATCGGCGGCACGTACACGATCAACGCGGAGACGGCGAAGGAGGTGGCCGACGTGCTGAAGCCGACGCTGTACGTCATCCCGGTTCACTTCGCCGTCGAGGGTCGCCCCGAGTCGCTCGTCGGCCCGGACGAGTTCCTGGACCAGTTCAAGGGCGCGAAGAAGATGACCGACACGAACGAGCTGAGCATCCCGGTGGGGGCGAAGGCCGAGAAGGTCACCCCGGTCCTGCTCGGCTGGGAGAAGAAGAAGTAGGTTCGAATCCGCCCTGGTCGAGCGGCGGCTACATCTCGGCGGAGGCGGCGACGCCGGTCGCCGGGTGAAACCCACACACCCGCCCCCTGGCGGGGTCGGCTCCCGGAGTCGGTGGCCTACACCGCGAACACCCTCCGCAGCACCGGGCGCAACTTGGCGATCCCCCGCCCGCGGTGGCTGAGGGCGTGCTTCACCCGCGGGGTCAGTTCGCCGAAGCTGGTGTGGTACTCGGGGACGATGAACAGCGGGTCGTACCCGAACCCGCCGCCCCCC
>JANNDF010000075.1:0-10089 GCA_031387445.1 Planctomycetia bacterium | reverse complement strand
GCTCGCACGCCCGCGGCGATGAGGGTCACCGCCCGTCCTTGTTCCGGATCAACTCCAGCGTCACCTTCGCCGTCTTTTCCGGCTCGACGGTCACATCGGCCTGACTGCTGAACCCCTTGTTGGTGTCGGTCTTCAGCGTCAGCACGGTGTACCCACCGGGCACCACGTCCGAGATGCAGAACCGCCCTTTCGCGTCGGTCTCCGTGACCACCTTCGCCTTGCCGTCCGGGCCGCCGACGACCACCTTCAGGCCCGGCTGCGGTAGCCCGCCGTGGACGACGATGCCGGCGATCGACCCGCGGGGGATGTTCGCACCGGGCACCGCGTCAACCAGTTCGATCAGCTTGATGCCCGGGTCCAGTTTCGTCACCTTGCTCGTGTTGCCGGCGTTGTCGGTGGCCACGGCGGCGATAAAGAATTTACCCTTCTTGTCGGCCGGCGGGGTGAGTTCGGCCGCCCACACGTCGGTGAACTCGGTCGCACTCGGTTTCTTGGTTTTCGGGTCGATCTTCGGCAGGCGGACGGCGTCGGCGGTGACGGCGTCCGGCGGCAGGGTGCCGTCGGGTTGGAGCTTGGTGAACAGGACATAGGTCACCTGCTTCACACCGGCCCCGCCCTCGTCCTTCACCGTCGCACGCACCGGCAGCGCCTCCCCCTTCACCAGTTTCTCCTTCGGCTTGGCCGGGTTGCCCACGTCCACCGTGCCGCTCACCGCCGGCGGGTCGGCGTCCACGATCACCTTGACCGGCCCCTTCGCCCACTCCTTCTGCTGGTTCGAGTCCTTCGGCTTGAGGACCGCTTCCACTTCCATCTCGCCGCGGGCGGCGGACAGGTCGAGCACCTTCACCCAGTCGGTCGTCTTGGAGGCGAAGCCCAGCCCTTGTTTGGTCGGCTCGGCCGCGTCCACCCACAACTTCTCGTCCCGCGGGCCGCCGAGCGGAATCACCTCGTCGCTGGCGACGGTGTCGCCCTTGCGGCGGACGCGGAGTTCGAGCGTGTCGCCGGGCAGGGCGTTGTCGGTTTCCACCCGCACCGGGTAGGCGGCCGTCGGCTTGGTCACGTCGGCCACACCCACCGGCACCACCCGCACCTGACGACCGGTGAGCGCCTTCACCTCGCTCTTGTCCGCCGCCGAGGTCGCCGGGTCGTACACCGCCACCCGCTCTACGCCGTCGATCGCCAGGGTCATCGGCACGAGCCCGTCGGGGAACTGCCCGCCGAGTTTGATCGCCTTCCCGCCGTCCGCCGACGGATCGAGGGTGACGGCGAACAGACCGACCACCCCCCGCGGCGGCAGCCCGCCGGGTGACTTGGGGAAGGTGATCTTCGCCGTGCTCTTGCCGCCGTCAGTCGGTTGGGCGAGTTCAAGGGTCGCGGTGTTGTCTTTGCCTTTGATCAGGTCACCGACTTTCACGTAGTCGGTCGGCTTCTGGAACACGACTTTGAGCGTTTCCTCGACCGGCTTGCCGGCCGCTTTCACCTCGTTGCGGGCGCCCTTGTCGTCGATGTCGAACAGCTTGAGAGTGACGGAGAATCCGGTCCCACCGCGGGCCACGGGCACACCCGGAGGGGGCGGTTCCGTCGGGGCGGCCGCTCCGGGGGCTGGGGTCGGCGGCGGGACAGGCGGGGCTGCCGGTTTCGCGAAACGGATCACCTTCCATTGGCCGGCGGGCACTTTATCCGTCCGGCCATCGGCCAACAATTCGCCCTTCGCCCCGCCGCGCAGTTCGACCACCAGCGTGCGGTCCTGGGTGGCGTGCAGGTTCCGGGCGTACACGAAGTACACCCCCGAGTCCGACCCGTTCGGCCGCACTTTGATGTCCAGACTCTGATTCTTGAGCTTCTGGAAGTCGGCGTCCGAGAGGGCCGATTCCACCAGATCGGGGGAGACGGTGAGCTGGGCGACGGCCGGCACGCCGGCCAGCGAGAACACCACCAGGGTGGCGACAGACGACAGACCGGAGCGCACGGGAAATCCTCTCGGGGTGTTACGGGAACAGGTCGGCCACCGCCTTGTACCGCTTGGCGGCGGGCACCAACCGCTCGCCCCGCGACCCACCCGGTTCGGACGGGTCGTCGAGGCGTTGAAGCTCCTTGTTCAGCCGGCCGTACCGCTCGGCCGCCACCCATCGGCCGAGTGCGGCCTCGGCCTCGCGGCGGGCCACCGCTTCCGGGTTCGACCGGGCCGCGTTGCCGGCGGGCAGTGCCGGCAGGTCGTCGGTCGGGACTCCCCAACCGAGGAGCGGGCGTGCTGATTCACTCGCGTCGAACCGCTTCCGCGGTTCGACGCGGAGTTCGCCGGTCACCTCGGCCGCCAGTCGAGTGAACCGCTCGGCCGGCACCTTGTCGGCCGCCGCCAGTTCTGTGCGAATCTGCTTCGCTCGCGGCTCGTCCCACAAGCGGATCAGGTCGGCACGGTTCCGCAGGTCACGAACCGACTCGGAGAACACGTCGCGGCCGACCGGCTTCGGTGCGGGGAGGTCCCGTCCGGTGGGCACGGTCGGCCATTTCGCCAGCACCTCGCCGCTCGCGTCCTGCAGGCGATCAACCACCGCCTTGCGTTCGGCCGAACTCCACCCCGGCCAATCGAGCGACGATTCCGGCACCCGTCCGCCCGCCGGCAGTTTCACCGGGGCGAACACCGTCTGATACCGCGTCTGGAGCGTGGCCGAATCCCGCTTCACTCTGGCGAAATCGGCAGGGCCGGCTCCCAGATGTGCGACGACAGTGGAAAAGGCATCGGTCAGTTCGGTGAGGGAACATTCCCGCCCGGTCGTCGGACGGGTCAACTCGTGCGGGTAACGGTCGGCGAGATCGGCAAGCGCCGCACGAGTGTCCTGCACGCGCTGCCACGCCTCACTGGCAATACCCGCGTCTTCGCGCACGGTGCCGTATTCGGATTGCGCCGCCCGCAGGTTTTCCGCCACCTGTGCGAACCGCACCCGCGTGGTGTTCGGATCGACCAGCACAACCGCCTCTTCGCGGTACACCTTCTCCGCCTTGTTCAGTCGGCTCGTCACAAGCGGCAACCCGCGGGCGTCGAACAGCACGGCGGCTTCGGCCGCCGCGGTGGCGTCGAGCCACGCGGGGATAGCGTCGGCGAGGGTTTTCGCCTCGCGGTTGTCGGGAGTGAGAGCGATCAGATGGAGGGCGGCGAGTTCGGCCAGTGCCGGCTTCACCTTCACCGGCAGCTTGTTGGCGATGCCGAGCAGCGTGCGGATGTGCCCCACTTGCGGCGTCTCCACGGCCGACGCCCACAGCGCCGCCGCGACCGCCGGGAACGGCACGGTCTCGGGCAACTTCACCTCGCCCAACTTCGCCTCCAGCAGCCCGTTGGCCTTCGCCGGGTCGGCCTTCCGTGCGTCGGCGAAGGTGTCCGACTTCAACAGGTCGAGTACGGGTTGAAGGGCGACACCCGCGGCCTTGACCTGGGTGTCGAAGTCGGGTGTGTCCCGTCGGGCACGGGCAATCGATGCGACCGGCACCTTCGGTGCGGCAAGCACGTCGCCGGCCAGTTCGGTGCGGAAGGCGGTGAACGTGCCGTCGAAACGTTCCTTGAGAGCGGCATCACTGGTGCCGGCCAGCCAGCCGCGGTCGGCGTCAACGGCCGCGTCCGTCTGCTGACGCATGGCCCGCGGGGCACGCCCCGGCAGGCCGCCGGCTCGGGCCTTGTCGATGTCCGCCCAGGCGTCGGCGAGGAACTTCGGGTAGGCCAGCCGTTCGGGTTCGGCCGCGGGCGTGCGCTCCGGCGGCAGTGTGAGCAACCGGAAGTCCGGCCCGTGGCCGTACAGTTGCGGTCGCTGTGCCCCACCGGTGGCCGCGTGCGTGCATTCACGCGCGTACATGGCCAGTTCGCGGGCGGTCAACTCCTGGTTCGGCTTCTCGTTCGGCAGCCACCCGTCGGCGTCACCGCGGATACCGCGGTCGAGGGCCAGCCCGAAGGCGGTGTGTTTCACGGTCGGCAGGATGAGCGGCCCGGTGGCGGGGGTGTTCGCCGTCAGCACCAGCATCGGCAGGTCGTTCGCTTCGTGCCTGGCGGACAGCTTCGCGTCGAACAGCTCGTTCACCTCGTTCGTCGGCAGGGCGGCCCGCGACGACCGCACCGGCCGCACGTCCAGCACCACCAGTCGCGGGGTGTTGCCGCGGCGGATCGGGTCGAGCACGTCGTCGAGCGTCAGCCACGACGACGGGTCGTCCGGGCGGGCGTCGGCGGGCAGGAGGTATGGGGTGTCGTTGGCCACGGTGCCGAGGGCGGTGAGGTACACCACCAGCGGCCGCTTCTCGTCGTCGGCCCGCTTCACGGCGTCGGCCAGTTCGCGGGTGAGGGCGGCTTTCTCCTGGTGCTGGAACGCCTGGGCACTGTCGCCCTCGAACCGATCCCGCAGGCCGTGCGCGTCGGACTCGGCCCACGGGTTCGGCGGCCAGCGGCTGTCGCGGAGCTTGTGGTACTCGACGACCGGTACTGCGAAGCAGATCGGCTCGCGGGACTTGTTCACGAGCAGCGGCAAACTGAGCACCAGCCCGACCAGCAGTGCCACCACCAACGCGGCGGCCGCGATCCGCCGGCCGGTCTTGCTCTTTCCCGCCGCCGGACGGCCGTTACGGGTCGGGCTGCTGGTCCGCCAGTCGTCGCGGCGCTTGCCGGAGTCGGCCATCGGGTCACATCCGGGGTGGGGTGTATCGGGTGGGTCGCTCTCGCCGAGAGCGACATTCGGAGAGGGTGGCCGGTTCTTGCCGAGAGCGACTTCAGACCGGCTCTCGGCGAGAACCGGCCACCCGAACGATCACTCTTGTGCGGTCAGGAACAGCCGCCGCGGGAGGGTGAAGCGGTCGGTACACTCGGCGTCGCCGTCCAGAGTGACGGCCCGCTTCTTGTCGGCGGCGAACTTGCGAAGGTCGGCCACCGAGTACAGTTCCAACCGCAACGGGGTGACGAGGTCGTCGGCGGTGAACGGGCCGAACTCGGCGGTGTAGCGGTGGTGCTTGTCGTAGTAGGTGTGCGACTCGGCCACGCGGCCGTTCTTCCAGTTGCCGGTCGCTCGTAGGAACACCAGTTCTCCCGACTTCTGGTAGTCCATCCAGACCGTCAGGTAGAGTTGCCGGTCGCGCTCGACCACCGCCGCGTCGAGCACCGGCACCTCCCCGGTGCCGAACTTGAACGCCTTCAGCGGCAGCGTGTCGGCCGCGGCCGTCTGCACCTCGCTCGGCGTCACGTTCTGCACCGCGAGCGCGTCGGGCAGGCCGTTCAGCCAGTACGCGCTCACCTGCGGGCGGCTGTAGCGGTCGGCCTCCTTGCCGTTGCGCGGCTCATGCCACCCTTTGATTTCCACGTCCCAAGCCGGGGCGAGCAACTCGTGTCCGGCTCGCCCGCCGGTGGTCAGGCCGGGTGCTTCCAGGTGGTTGCGGACGAGCACCTGCGGGGCGGTGGCCGGGTCGAAGGCGGAGCGGTCCGGGTTGACGAAATCGAACCAGGCGAAGTACCGGCTTGGGGCTTTCAGCACGTCGTTCGCCAGGGCGGGGTCGAGCTCTTCGAGGGTCAGCACGGCGTCGATGCGACTCCGCGGCTTGGTCCGCTCGTACTTCAGTTCGGGCACGGTGAGGGCCAGTTGGCCGGCGGTGGCGTGCCGCACGTTGCCCTCCTGCGCCAGTTCGTAGGCGAGCGGCGGGCGGGTGAGCAGGATCCGCTCCCCCTTGCGGACGGCCCGCACGATCACCCGCTCGCCGGCGTCCAGTTGCACCAGCGGCAACTTGTTCACGCCGTCTGTCAGGGTGAATGAACTGGGCTTCAGCGCGGGCGTCGGGTTGTACACGGCCTGGTCTTTCAACGACGCCACCATCACCCCCTTCGCCCGATCCGACTTGTACCGCACCCGCGGCATGACCGCCTGGGCCAACTGCGAGGCGAAGTCGGCCCCGTCCTTCACCTTCGGCGCCAGTCGGAACCGCCCGCGGTCTTGCAGGTCGTCGGCTTTCACCAGGTACTCGAACTGTTCTTTCGCCCGCTCCACCCCCTTCACATCCATGGCGAACAGGGCCAGGTGAACGGTCACGTCGGCCGCGTCCGGGTCGAGGACGGCGTCGCTGATGGCCTCCTTCACCACGTCGCCCGGCGTCGCCTTCCGCCCCTTCTTGTCGGTGTACCCGGTGCCGAACTCGTCCCAGTTGTCGTCCCCGTCGGTCAGCACGATGAGCGTCCGCCCGCCGGTGTAGTTCTTCGGCCACAGCCCGGCCCCCTCCTTGCGGAAGGCGAAGGCGATGGCCTCGGCCACCGGCGTACACGACGGGTCCACCAGCGTCGCCCCCCGCACCAGGCCCATCACCCGCTTCACCTCCTGCGCCCCGCCCAACACCCGGAATTCGGGCACCAGCGTCCGCACATCCAGGGCGAAATTGCCCCCGCCGGGCTTGCTGCCGACGAACGTGCCGATCCGCAGTTGCGTGCCGGGGGGCACCCGCTTCAGCAGTTCCTCGATGCCGATGAACGCCTCCTCCAGGCGGTTGTTCTTCGTGCCGGGAACGGGGGCGCTCATGCTGTTGGTCAGGTCGAGCAGCAGGGTCACGGCCCCGTTCACCGCGTCCGGCTCGGCTTGCAGGGCCATGACCGCGTTGCCGGTCGGCGGCACGTTCTCCAGCCGCAGGTTCGGCTTGTCGGCGAACGTCAGTTCGGTCTCGCGACGGTACACCCGCCCGCGGTAGCGGAGGGCCGCGGCGAGGACGTCATTCCCCGCGTCGGTCGGGTTGTCGGGGCGGGCGAACGTGGCGGTCTGCGGCACGACGGTTCCGGGCTTCTCGGCCGCCAGCCGGCGTTCCAGCCGCCGCCCGCCGAAGTTCGGGTTGGCTTTCGCCAGCGCCGCCGGCAGGGTGTACTCGGCTACCGGCAGGCCGATCCGCTCGCCCTGTTTCACCGTCGCCTCGTAGGAGTACCGCACCTTCAGTTCGTCCTTCACGATCACCCGCGTTTGCGCGGAGCGGACGTCCAACTCCGTCGGGGTGCGCTTGCGTTCGCCGAGCAGGTCTTCGGTGAGCCGATCTTGTCGGGCGGGGGGTAGGGAATCGCGGGAAGGGACGAGCTTCCGCAGTTCGGCGTCGGCGGTGTCGTGAACGAGTTGGGCGGCGAGCGAACAGTACCAGCGGGCCACGGTCTTCTCGCCCTGGTTGTCACTACACCAGCCGTCGAGGGTGATCCGCTTGGCGTGGGCAAGTAGCAGGTAGTGCCGCCAGAAGCGGCGGTCGGCCTCCGGCGGGGTGGGCGCCCCGCCGACCGGGGCGGCCGGGTCGCACAGGCGAGAAAGGCGGTTGGCCTCCGCCAGTTCGGCGGCGGTCGCACGCAACTTGTCGCGGGCGTCGGCGGCGTTTGCGGCCGTGGTCGCTTTGCCCGCCAGCCCGTGCAGCGCCGCTGCCAGGTCGTCGGCCAGCTTCACCGGCTTCTCGCCGAGGGCCGAACCGCGGGCGAAGGTCGGGTCGTTCAGGTACGCGGCGGCGGCCCGCAGGTGGCGAGCGGCCGGGGCGAGTGGGTCGGGGTCGGTGGCCCGCGAGCCGGCCGGCTGCTGGGCGGCGGTGGCCAGCTCGACCGCCACCGTCCGCGCCTTCTGGGCCAGATCGGGGCCGAGGTCGATCGTGCGGAACGGCACCACCTGGGCGGCGTCGAGCGCGCGCCAGTTCGACTCCTGCTTCTGATCGGTCAGTTGCTTCGCGGCCGTGTCGTACGCCGCGGCCACGTCGTCCAACTCGGCCGCCCTCTTCGATTCGGCGATCAGGGTGTTCACGTCGCCGTCGGTCGGGGTGGCCGACACTTCGCGGACGAGCTTGTCGATCTGGTGAGCGGCGGCCGCGGCGAGTTCGAGTTTGCCGAGCAGTTCTTCGGCGTTGGTCGGCCCACCGCGCGGGGCCGCGACCCACCGGGCGTAGTACGGCAGGCGGGCGAACACCTTGTCCCGCAGGGCGAGCGCGTCGGCCACCGTCTTCGCCCGCTTCTTCGCGGCGACGTAATCCAGTTCGGCTTTGAGGAACAAATGATTCGCCTCCTGCCGCGTCTTCGGGTCGGTGTCGAACAGGAGGTCTTCGCCGAGTTGACGGTTGGCGTCGGCCGCTTCGACGAGCGGGAACGACCAGCGGAACGCCTGCTCCGGGTACGCCAGCCCGTCGGCCCACGCCGCTTCCTCGGCCGTCCGGCGGAGGGTGATGGCGGTGCGGAGCAGGTCACTCGACGGCCACAGTTTCACGTCGTCGGCGGTGCGGGTCTTCGGCTCGCCGGGCAGGTGCAGGTGCAGCATGCGGAGGTAGTGAGCTTCGACCGGCGGCACCCCGCCGACCGCCTTCAGCACCTTGTCGGCGGTGTCAAGCGAAGTGCGGCTGACCCCGTCGGCGAGCACCCGTTCCATCACGAACCGGGCGACTGCGGCGCGGAGGTCCGTTTCCTTGCGGCCGCTCACGTCTTTCAACAGTTTGGCCCACTCGGTCGGGTGGTCGGACCCTTCCGGCGGCTCCCACAACTTGAGGAAGGTGGTGTCGGCCGGCTTCTCGGCGGGCACCCCGCTCAGGGCGACACCCGCGGGCAACGCCACGGTGCCGCACACCACGTCGTCGGCGGCGCGGGCTGCGAGTTCGTCGCCGAGGCGCTTCACCCGCGGGGGCAGCGTGTCGGGCACGGCATCCAACCGCACCAGCCGGTCCCACCGCATCAGCCACTCCAGATACTCCCGCCACTTCAGCGGGTCGGTGGTGTCGGGCGTCGGCGAGGAGCGGGCGAGGTCGTGCGCCCGCTTCCATTCGGCCAGCAGTGCCGGCGGGGTCGAGGCGGCGGGTACCGGTGAACCGGGCGCGGTGTACGCCGTGGTCGGTAGCGTGGCGAGCTTCAGTTTCTCGGCACGTTCGGCACCGCTCGCCTTCGGCAACAGCACCGGCTCCTGATTGGCCCCGCGGTTGGCCACCGCCCACTTCTGCACTTCGGCCTTCAGATACGTGTGAAGAGTCGCCACCGTGACCGCCCCGCCGGGGGTGCCAGCCGCCCCGCGAAGGCCCTCCGTGAAGTAGAATCCGAACGCCGTCATCCGCCGCTCGTCCGCCACCCACGACACCTGATCGTCGTCGGCGGAGAGGAGCACGGTCAACCCTCCCACCTTTGCGATGTCGGCGTCCATCGCCTTCACCGCCCGCACGAAGTCCGAATACGCCCCGCCGAACGCCCAGTTCGCCGGCGTCTGGGCGATGTCGATGACGAGCAGTTTCGGCTGCGACTTCGGCAACTCGGCCAGCCGCTGGAGGATGTCGGCGACGTGCAGTTTGTCCGCGTCCGACACCGCCCCGCCCTTCGGCGGTTGCCACAGGTACGGCCCCTTCTTGGCGTCGGCCCCGGTGTGGGCGGCGAAGTACAGCACTGTCCCCTTGTCGTTGCCGTCCAGCTTCGCCCGCCAGGCGTCGCGCTCGCGGGTGGCTTCGTGGTCGGCGGACAACTTGGCCCGCTCGCCGCCGCCCTTCGCCCATTCACCCATCGCCTTCGCCGTGTTCAGCCCGGCCGCGTTCTCCGGGATCGCCAGGGAATCGGGGGAGTCCATCGCCACAACAACCAGACTCGGGTAGTTCGGCTGGAACAGCAACAGCACCACCCACACCACCGCGGCGATGAGCAACCCCACGCCGATGCCTGCGGCGACGAACCTGGCCACGCGGGAGGTGGCCTTTGCCGTCGTCTTCGGCTTGGCCGCGCCGGGCTGCCACGGCCGGCGGGAGGTGTTCGGGGTGTGCTGGGTCACCGGCGGCTTCGCCGGGTTCGGCTTGGAAGTGTGCTTCCACCCGTCGTTGCGCGGCGGCTGCGGCATGACTCACCCAAGGTTCGAACGGGGCAGGGGTCATGATACCCGGATCGCGCGCCGGCGTGGGCAGACCCCCGAAGGGATATGCGAAAGTGCGGGCGAAAGTGGACAGGAATGCGGGCACGAGTTCGCCTGGTGAGCACGGCACCTTTTGTCATCGCCGGGGTCGTTTACCCAGACGGGCGGCGGGGGGCAACAAAAACCGGCCCAAAAGTCAAGGATGACAAGAACAAGAGACACAAAAACAAAAAACAAAAAAACAGACCAAAAAAAAAAA
>JANNDF010000465.1:0-1422 GCA_031387445.1 Planctomycetia bacterium | reverse complement strand
GGGGGGCGTAAAGCCTCGGTTAAAACTGGCCCGGGGCAGGCTGTGCCGGGGGGGGTGGCCCCCCCCGGGCCACGGGGCCCCGGGGCCCGACACTCTCACCCCCCCGGCGGGACCATGGTCGGGGCGGGTTCGGCGGCGGTGGCGGCGATCGCGTGCTGCTTCTTGGTGTCCGGCATCAGGTCGTACATGGTCTCGACGATCACGTCCTTGATGTCGAGGAACGCCCGCGCGCAGTCGGGGTCGAACTGCCGCCCGGCCTGCCGCTCCACC
The DNA here is from genome assembly GCA_031387445.1 of Planctomycetia bacterium. Taxonomy (GTDB): domain Bacteria; phylum Planctomycetota; class Planctomycetia; order Gemmatales; family Gemmataceae; genus JALHQU01. Next base: position 1,152 of record JANNDF010000465.1, on the reverse strand, counting down.
TCGGCGAACGCTTCCGCCGGCGGGCGCCCCTTCTTGCCGGGGTGGTACGGGCGGTCGGAGGTCATGGCGTCGAAGGCGTCGGCAACGGCCACGATGCGGGCGAGCTGGGGGATGTCGGTCTTGCCCAGGCGGTCGGGGTAGCCGGTGCCGTCCCACCGCTCGTGGTGGTTCCGCACGATGGGGATGATGGGCAGCAGTTCGGGGATGTTGGCCAGGTACTCGGCGCCGAGGGTGGTGTGCGACTGCATGACGGCGAACTCGGCGGCGGACAGCTTGCCCGGCTTCCGCAGCACCTCGTCCGAGATGCCGATCTTGCCGATGTCGTGCAGGGGGGTGCCCAGGCGGATGAGCTCGATCTGGTCGGCCGGGAGGCCCATGTACTCGCCCAGTGCGAGGGCGTACTTGGTCACCCGCTGGGTGTGCCCGCCGGTGTACTCGTCCCGCAGTTCCACCATCTGGGCGAGCACCATGATGGTGTTCAGGAACAACTCCCGCTGCTTCCGCAGGAGCATGGCGCACTCGATACCGGCGCTGGCGTGGGCGGCCAGGGCGTCGGCCAGTTGCAGGTCGTCCTCGGTGAACGCCTGCTGGAAGATGCCGCGGTCCAGGTGGAGCACGCCCAGCTTGCGGCGCGGGGTCCGCAGGAGGACGCACATGACGCTCGCCATCGCCCCGTCGGCGATGCTCTGACTGATCAACTCCTGCTGGTCCTGCACGTTCCGGTACAGGGCGCTCTCGCCCTTGACGAAGCACCGCTGCATCAGCCGCTTGGAGTAGTGGAACCGCCCGCGGCTGTCCCCGTTGCCCACCGCCAGCGCCCGCGGCTTGCCGCTCAGATCCTGCCCGTTGTCGGCCGTCAGCACGATGGCTCCCCGCTGGGCGTCGAGCACGCTCACCGCGTCGTTCAGGATGCTGTCGAGCAACTGGTCTTCGCTCTCCAGGTGGACCAGGTGGTGGCCGGCGCGGAGGAGGGCGAGCAGTTCGTCGCCCGCCCGCGGCACGTTGTTCTGCTTGTACGTCAGGCGGGTGATGCCGTCCTCGTACCCGGCGACCATGGACGCCTGCTGCACCAGTTGGTCGGACGGCGGCCCCTCGATGCTCGCCTCGGTGATCTCCACCAGGAAGGCCACCTTGCCGAACTGCACCTGGTCG
>JANNDF010000419.1:0-1768 GCA_031387445.1 Planctomycetia bacterium | reverse complement strand
ACGCCGAGCGCGCTCGGCGTTGCCTCGCGGCTAACCGCTATCGCTTAATCCTCAGCCCCTGGCCGGTCATGGTCGCTTCCACTTCGCTCTTGTCGATCCACGGCAGGTCGCCCGGAATGGTGTGCTTGATCGCCCCCATCGCAGCACCGTACTCCAGCCCCTTCGTGAAGTCGCCGTCGAGCAGCCCGTGGATGATGCCCGACGCCATTGCGTCGCCGGCACCCAACCGGTCCACGATCTCCACCTCATAGGTCGGAGTCTCGTGCAACTCGCCGTTCGCGTACCCGACTGCCCCGAAGCTATTTCGCCACACCAGCGGGGTCTGCCGTACCGTCCCAGCAACGTGCTTCACCCCGAACCGATCCGCCAGCTTCTTCGCCACCTCCGCGAAGTTCTCGCCCTTCACGCCGAACAGGTTCTCGGCATCCGCCTCGCCCGCGATCAAAAGTTCGGCCCCCTTCACCACACCTGCCATCACACGCCCGGCCTCGTCCGCCGGCCACAACTTGCTACGGTAGTTCAGATCGACGCTCACCGGCACTTTGGCACTCCGGGCCGCACTCAGCGCTTCATTGAGCACCTCGCGGTCTTCGATCACCGCCGCCGTGATGCCCGTGACGTGAAACCACGTCGCCCCGTCGAAGATTTGACCCCAGTCGAACGTGCCCCACTTCTTCCCACTCCAGAAGCTGCTCGTGCCGATCTTCGCCTTCGCGATGCTGGCGCCCTTGCGGTCGTACAGGATGGAACTGGCCCGCGGGCTGGCGCCGAATTCGAGGAAGTACAGCCCGCACCGGCCGTCGTCCGTGAACGCCACGTGGTCGGTGTTCACCCCGGCTTCCCGCACGCGGTTGGCCACCAGCCGGCCGAGCGAGTTGTCCGGCAGCGCCGACACCCACGTCGCCTCGCGGCCGAGCCGTACCAGCCCGGCGGCGGTGTTCAGTTCCGCCCCGCCGACCTCCACGTCGAAGCTGCGACACTGCTCGATCCGCTGGAAGTGCGGCGGGGCCAGCCGCACCATCGCTTCCCCGAAGCAGACGATCATGCTCACCCCTCCCGCCCCATCCGCACGGCCTGGGTGAACTGCCACGCCAGCCCGCGGAGGTACTCGTAATCCTGTCTGGCCACAGCCTTTGGGTCCACCAACTGCGACCCGACGCCCAGGCAGCATGCCCCCGCCCGCAGGTATTCCGCCGCCGTGTTCAGATCGACCCCGCCGGTCGGCATCAGTTTCACGTGCGGAAGCGGCCCCCGCATCGCCCGGAAGAACTGCGGCCCGTGCATGTCGGCCGGGAACACTTTCACCACGTCGGCCCCGGCTTCCCACGCGGAAAGTATCTCGGTGGGGGTGAACGCACCAGGGAAAACGAGTTTATCGTATCGTCGGCAGAGGCGGATCACGTCGAGGTTCACCGTCGGTGACACGATGAACTCGGCCCCAGCGAGGAGGGCAGCACGGGCCGTCTCGCTGTCCAGCACAGTGCCGGCCCCGAGCAATACCCGGTCGCCCAGCTCCTTTTTCGCCGCCCGGATGACGCCCACCGCATCCGGCACGGTGAAAGTGACCTCCGCCACCGTCACCCCGCCGTCGGCGAGTGCCCGGATGACGTTCACGAGGTGGGTCGGGTCGGGTGCCCGGACGACGGCGACCAGCCCGCAGTCCAGCACACGAGAGAGGTGAGATTCGCGGCTCATGGGGCGATTGTGGGCGCCGCGGCCGGGGAATTCAACGTGAAACCAAAGTGGTCTGCTCGCTCCGCGAGCGGAT
>JANNDF010000411.1:0-7016 GCA_031387445.1 Planctomycetia bacterium | reverse complement strand
AGGGGGCTGACGCCCCCCGCTCGCCAGGATGGGGACATGGCCGAAGACGTTGACCCGGAATCGAAAACGGAAGACCCGTCCCCACGCCGCCGCGAGGAGGCACGGAAGCAGGGCCAGATCCCGTTCAGCACGGAACTGGTGGGTGCGGCCGTCCTCCTCGCGGCGATCGTCGGGCTGATCTACTTCGGCGGCGACATCGGCCGGACCATGCTCGACATCGTCCGCACCGACCTGCGCGAGGTGCGGCAGACCGATCTCACCCCGCAAGCGGCACAGGAACTGGTCACGCGGGTGACGCTGCGGGCACTCGGGGCGATGGCGCCGTTCTTCGGGGCACTCCTGGCCGCGGGCGTGGTGGCGAGCGCCGCCCAGGTGGGCATCCAGTTCACGCCCGAGAAGCTGGAACTGAAGCCCGATAAGCTCAACCCGGCGCAAGGTGCCCAACGGCTGTTCTCGGTGGCAGCACTGGTGAAGGGCGGGCTGGGCATCCTGAAGGTGCTGGCCATCGGCGGGGTGGCGTACTGGGTGCTGGAAGGGCGGAGCGGGGTGATTCTCATGCTCGATCGGCACTCGCTGCCGGGGGCGGTCGGGTCGGCGTGGGAGGTGGTGTTGCGGCTCGGCCTGTACCTGATCGGGGCGATGGCGCTGATCGCGGCGATCGACTACTTCTACCAGCGGCGGCGGTTCGAGATCAGTTTGAAGATGACCAAGCAGGAGTTGAAGGACGAGCTGAAGCAGGAGGAAGGCGACCCGCAGTTGAAGGCGCGGATGCGGCAGATGGCCCGCGAGCGGATGAAGCGGAAGATGCTCCGCGAGGTGCCCAAGGCCACGGTCGTCATCACCAACCCGACGCACTACGCCGTCGCCTTGCGGTACGACAGCGGCGACGCCGCCCCGGTGCTGGTGGCGAAGGGGGCCGGGGTGTTCGCCCAGAAGATTCGAGAGCTGGCCCGGAAGCACAGCATTCCGCTCGTCGAACGGCCGGTGCTGGCGCGAGGCCTTTTCGCCACGGTCAAAGAGGGGCAGCCGATTCCGGCCGCGTTGTTCCGGGCGGTCGCCGAGGTGTTGGCCTTCATTTTCCGCCTGCGCGGAATCGCGCCACAGCCGAATCCGAGCGCCGTGTAGGACTTCGGCTGCAATCGGGGTGTAGGAGCTGCGGGCAGGGGTGAAAAAGTGCGAGGCGGGCGTGAACGGTCGGGCGTGCGGACGCACGGCTGTGCGTTTCCTCCCGCACGAACGGAATTCGTGACCTACCATTCAGTACCGGCGGAACGGCCGGAGGGATCGGACGACTGTCATGGCGACAGACCCCACCGCGGGCATCCCCCGCCTCCGACTCCAGAGGAGCGAACTGATCCTCGCCATCGCCCTGTTTGGGGTGCTGGTGGTGTTCCTGATCCCGCTCCCCACTCTGATCCTTGACATCCTGCTGGCGATCAACCTGAGCATGACGGTGCTCCTGCTGCTGATCACGCTCACCGTCCGAAAGCCACTAGAGTTCTCGACGTTCCCGTCGCTACTTTTGCTACTCACCCTCTACCGACTGTCGCTGAACGTCGCCACCACGCGGCTGATCCTGCTGAACGGCAACGCCGGCGAGATCGTGAAGGCGTTCGGCGAGTTCGTGGTGGGCGGCAACCTGATCGTCGGACTGGTCATCTTCGCCATCCTCATCATCATCCAGTTCGTGGTCATCACGAAGGGGGCGGGGCGGGTGAGCGAGGTGGCCGCCCGGTTCACCCTGGACGCCATGCCCGGCAAGCAGATGGCGATCGACGCGGAGATGAACGCCGGGCTGATCGACGAACCCGAAGCCCGCCGCCGCCGCAGCGAACTGATGCGGGAGAGTGAGTTCTACGGGACGATGGACGGGGCCAGCCGGTTCGTCCGGGGCGACGCCATCGCATCAGTCATCATCACCGCCGTCAACCTGATCGGCGGGATCGTCGTCGGGCTGGTGAAGGGGCAGGCCGTCGGTCAGGCGGTGAGCACCTACAGCATCCTGACCATCGGCGACGGGCTGATCACCCAAATCCCGGCGCTGATTACCTCGGTCGCGTCCGGCATGCTGGTGACGAAGGCGGCGACCGGCGACAGCCTGGGGCAAGAACTGGGCGGCCAACTGCGGGCGAGCGTCGCCCCGCTGCGGCTCGGGTCGGTCATCCTGCTCGGCCTGGCATTCGTGCCGGGCATGCCGATGATCCCGTTCCTGGCACTGGCGGGCGGGTTGTTCGGACTGTCGCGGATGATGAGCCGCCCGCTGAAGAAAGAAGCGACCCCGGCCCCCGGAACCGCCCAGACCGGCGGCGCACCGGCTGGACCCGCCGCCCCGCCGCGAACGCCCGCCCAACAGTACGCCGACGACTTCCTGCTGACCGACCGCATCGCGCTGGAAGTGGGGGCCGCCCTGGTGCCGCTGGTGAACGCCCGCCGCGGGCCGGGGTTGGTGGACCGCATCGGCGGGCTGCGGCGAGATTTGGCCCAACAGCACGGCTTGTGGGTGCCGGCCATCCGGGTGAAGGACAACATGGGCCTCGACCCGCAGGCGTACCGCATCCAGATCGGCGGGCGAGAAGTGGCCCGCGGCGAACTGCGGCCGGACCTGTGGCTGGCCATCGACCCCGGCGGGGCGATCTCGCTGCCGGTGGACGGTGAGGACGCCCGCGAGCCGGCGTTCAACCTGCCGGCCAAGTGGATCGCCGAACCCGACCGCAACCGGGCCGAGGCCGCCGGGTTTACCGTGGTGGACGCGCCGAGCGTGCTCATCACCCACCTGGGCGAAGTGGTGCGGAAGCACGCCCACGAACTGCTCAGCCGCGAGGACTTGAAGGCGCTCATCGACCGCGTGCGGGAGGTGTCGCCGGCCCTGGTGGATGAAGTGATTCCGACGGTGGTGAGCGTCGGCACGCTGCACCGGGTGCTGACCATCCTGCTGGAGGAGCGGGTGCCGGTGTCCAACCTGCCGCGCATCCTGGAGAGTCTGGCCACGCACGCCGTGCAGGTGAAAGACCCGGCCGAGTTGGCCGAGCGGGTGCGGGCCGACCTGGGCCGCGACATCTGCGACCGCTTCCGCGACGCCACCGGGCGGATGCGGGCGATCGTGCTCGACCCGCAACTGGAGGTGGAGTTCCGCGGCGGGTTGCAAAAGAACGGGCACATCGCCCTCGACTTCAACCGCTCGCAGCAACTGATGCAGCGGCTGATGACCGAGTTGAAGAAGGCGAACGCCCGCGGGTACGAGGTGCCGCTGCTGTGCGACGGCAGCATCCGCCGGGGCGTGCGGCACGCGATGGCGCGGGCGATCACCGACCTGAGCGTGGTGGCGTACCAGGAGATACCGACCGACCTGCTGATGGAGCCGGTGACGGTCATCCGGCCGAGCGAGTTGGCCGCCGAGCAGACGGGGGGAAACCCGTTCGCCACGGGGTGAACCGCGGGTGACGGAAGAGACGGGGTGAACCGCGGGTGAGCGGAACCCGCTCCCGGAGCGAGCCGGGCACTTGATTTGCACCGAGGGTTGACACCGTGAGCCACGCCAGCGGAGTGATGCAATACCAGCGGGTGGCCGACCAGGCGCGGCGGGATGAACTGATCCTGTCACACCTGCCGTTGGTCCGACACGTGCTCGGCCGGCTGGCCGCCGAACTGCCGCCCGGCGTGGACGTGGACAACCTGGAGTCGGCCGGCGTGCTCGGGCTGGTGGAAGCGGCCGGCAAGTTCGACCCGACCCGCAACGCCCAGTTCCGCACGTTCGCCTTCCTCCGCATCCGCGGGGCGATCGTGGACGAACTGCGGCGGAACAGCCCGCTCCCGCAGCACATGCTCGAAAAGGTGTCGGCCGTGCGGAAGGCGGTGCGGGGGTTGTCCCCGCCGGTGACGGTCGAGGCCATCGCCCAGGTCACCGGGTTGACGGCCGACGAGGTGGCCGACGCCCTGAGCGCCGACCGGTTCAGCCGGATGGTGAGCTGGGAGCAGACCGCCCAGCCGAACGGCCTGGGGGTGGCACACGCGGCCGCCCCGCCGGAAGCCGAGAGCGAGCGGTGGGAGGCGGTGCAGCAGTTGGCCGATGCCATCGAGGAGTTGCCGCCGCGGGAGCGAATGGCCGTCACCCTGTACTTCCGCGAGGAGATGCGGCTGAAGGAGATGCAGGAGGTGATGAACCTGTCGCCGTCGCGAATCAGTCGGATCCTCAGCCGGGCGACGTTCGAGTTGCGGGAGAAACTGCGGGTGAAAGGGGTGGACACCGCCAGCGTGTTCGCGGGGGCACTCGGGTAAGTTCGGTAGGGTGGGTCGCTCTCTCCGAGAACGACATTCGACCGGCTCTCGGAGAGAGCCGGCCACCCTGGCAGATTGGATTGACACGACTGGTCCGGACGGGCATAAGCCCCGGATTCCGGACCTCCTGTACGGAGGCGAAGATCAGTGACGACGACTTCGATCAGTGAATCGGGCGTGGTGACGGCCGCTCGCGTGCGAGTGACCGAAGACCCGGTGCGGGTCGGGGCGCCGGTGGTGCAATTGGCCCACGGCGAGCCGAAGGTGCAGTTGATCCGCGAGGACGGGGCGGTGCGGGCCATCGAGGTGACGTGCGGGTGCGGGGAGAAGATCCGCATCCGCTGCGATTACACCTGAGTCGTCGGTTGAAGCCGGCCTCTGTGAGGCCGGGGGGCCGGGCGAACGGTTCGGGGGAGCCGGTCGCTCGGCGGACACGAAGACCCACGGAGGGGGAACCCATGTGGTCGCACATCCGCACACGGGCGCTGCTTGCCGCCGTGATCGCGGGCGTGTGCGCCTCCGCCGGCTGCTTCAACCCGTATCTGAACCCGTTCCAGCCTTACCCGCCGTATCCGCCTTACGGTTACCCGCCGCCCGACAAATCTGCCCCGCCGCCCGTCGATAACCGTACCGCGGACTCCCTCGTCCGCGCCCAGTACCAGCCGCCCACCCCGCCGGCGTCGGTCGGGCTGCCGACGCCGCTGCCGGTTCCGGTACCGCCGACCCAGCCGCAGGCAGTGCCACCCCCGCGGGCGATGGGCGGCAACCCGCACGAGCGGGCGACGCCGAGCGTCACCGGGAAGGATTGGGCACTCGGGCCGAACGAACTGCCCATCGACCGGGCGGCCGAATTGCAACGCCGGCTGGAGGAGTTGGTCGAGGAGAACCGGAAGTTGCAGGCCCGCATGGTCACCCTGGAGGCGAACGGCCTGTCCCGCGAGCAGTCGCTGAACGAGGCGATCCGGGAGGTGGAGAAGGCGACCGAGTTGGTGATGAAATCCCGCGCCGACGTGCAGGCCCTCCGCACCGAACTGATCGCCCTGCGGGAGCGGGTGAAGAAGGCGGAGGACAACGAGCTGAACACGCTGAAGACGGTGATCGAAGCGCTGAAGCAACTGCTGGACGACAAGTAGGTGCCGGTAGGGTGGACGGCTCTCGCCGAGAGCCGGAAACGGAACCCGCCCTCGGGGAGGGCGGACCACCCGAACTCACGGAGGGGGACCATGCGTGCCGGTGCGGTGTCCGCGATGGGCGTGGTGGTGCTCGCGGCCGGGTGCGGCTGGCTGAGCCAGTCGCCGCTCCTGCCGCGGAACCAGATGCCCCCCCCGCCGCCGGTCACGTACAGCACCTACCGGCACGACGGGTGGGACTGGGGGAACGTGGCGCGGGTGGTGGTGCTCACCCCGCGGAACGAGTCGGCGTACACGCGGGCGGAGACCGAGTTTCAGGCGGCGCTCACCTCGGAGCTGCAACGCCTCGGCCGGTTCGAGGTGGTGGCCGCCCCGACCGACGAGCACGCCAACGTGAGCACGGTCGCCCACCGCGGCGGGGCGTTCGACGAGCGGACGCTGCTCGGCATCGCCCGCACCACCCGCGCCGACGTGGTGATCCTGCCGACGATCACCCAGTACTCGCCGTACCCCCGCCCGCGGATGGGCGTGGTGCTGCAAGCGGTGGCACCGGTGCAAGGGAAGGTGATCGCCTCGGTGGACGGGCTGTGGGACGCGACGGACGGCGGCGTCGGCGAGCAGGTGCGGGCGTACTACCGCCAGCGGCCGAAACCGCTGCCGACGTTCATCCGCAACCACGAGATCGCTGCCGACGACAACTTCGCCGCCGACATCGCCCTGGACTCGCCGGCCCTGTTCCAGCGGTGGGTGGCGAACACCACCGCCCGCCTGCTGGTGGACGGTGACGGGAAGGGATCGGTCCCCCTCTCCCCCGGCGGGAAAGGGGTGAAGGGTGTGGGGGATTGCGGCCCCTGCCCCCCGGCTCGGTGCCCCCCCCGGCAGTGATGCCGGGGGTGACTCGCGAGGACTGACACTCGCTCTTGCCCTGCTGACCCGCTTCGGTGTACAACTCGCCCCGGCATCCCACCGGGGCGAGAGGACGGACCCACCTCTCGCGCACGGATCGCGCAGCACGGCTTTCGCTGACGCCCCGTGAGATTCCCCGATGTCTGACGCCCCCGCCCCCGCCGCCCACGCCGGCAAGAAGAAGTTCCCCCTGGCCCTGCTCGCGCTGCCGCTGGTGGCCCTCGGCGCCGGGGCGGCCGTCCCGCTGGTGGTGGACGTGCCGGCCATGATGGGCATGAAGAAGGACGAAGACCCGGACGCGGCGGCCGCGGCCAAAGCGAAGGCGAAGAAGAAGCACGTCCACGCCGAACACCTGGCGAGCGTGCCCGTGGGCGACGTGGCGGTGAACCTGGCCGAAGAGCGGATGACACGGTTCCTGCGGGTGAAAATCGCCCTCCAGTGCGAGCACACGGCCGAGGCCAAACTGCACGAACTGATCGAGAAGAACAAGGCGGCGCTCAAGAGTTGGGCCATCGGCCACCTGGCCGGCAAGTCGCTCAAAGAGGTGAGCGGCACGGTGGCCATCCACCGCCTCCAGCGGGAGATGCTGGAGCGGTTCGACGAGATGCTCTTCCCGGACGGCGAGTCGCCCCTGAAGGCGGTGCTGTTCGAGGAGTATTTGGTGCAGGTGCAATAAGAAGGCGAGCGGCCCGCGTGAGCGGGCTG
>JANNDF010000387.1:0-1272 GCA_031387445.1 Planctomycetia bacterium | reverse complement strand
CACGCCTTCACGAAGTCGCGGACGAACTTCTCCTGCGCGTCGTCGGCGGCGTACACCTCCGCGATGGCCCGCAGTTGCGAGTTCGAGCCGAACACCAGGTCGGCGGAGCTGGCCGTCCACTTCACCTTGCCCGTCTTGGCGTCCCGCCCGTCGAAGAAGTGTTCGCACACGGCCGACTTCTTCCACTCGGTCGTCCCGTCCAGCAGGTTCACGAAGAAGTCGTTGGTCAGCGTCTCCGGCCGCTTGGTGAACACACCCAGTTGGATGCTCCCGGTGTTGGCGTTCAGCACCCGCAGCCCGCCGACCAGCACCGTCATCTCCGGGGCGGTGAGCGTCAGCAGGTGGGCGCGGTCCACCAGCAGCGCTTCCGCCGGCTTGGTGATGTCGCGGCTGAAGTGGTTGCGGAAGGCGTCCGAGGTCGGCTCCAGGACGGCGAAGGACTCCACGTCGGTCTGCTCCTGCGTCGCGTCAGTCCGGCCGGGCGTGAACGGCACCGCCACGTCCTGGCCGGCCTTCTTCGCCGCCTGCTCGACCGCCGTGCAGCCGCCGAGGACGATCAGGTCGGCCAGCGACACCTTCTTCCCGTCGGCGGCCGTCTTGTTGAAGTCGGCCTGCACTTTCTCCAGGATTTTCAGGATCTTCGCCAGCTCGTCCGGCTGGTTCGCCTTCCAGTCCTTCTGCGGGGCGAGGCGGATCCGAGCACCGTTGGCCCCGCCGCGCTTGTCGGTGCCGCGGTACGTTGCGGCCGACGCCCAGGCGGTGCTGACCAACTGCGAGGTGGACAGCCCGGACTCCAGCAGCTTGCCCTTCAGCGCCGCGATGTCGGCCTTGTCGATCAGCTTGTGATCGGCCTTCGGCACCGGGTCTTGCCACACTTGCGGCGGGGCGACTTCCGGCCCGAGGAGCCGCGCGACCGGCCCCATGTCGCGGTGCGTCAGCTTGTACCACGCCTTGGCGAAGGCCGCGTCGAACTCTTTGGGGTTCTCGTGGAATCGCTTGGAGATCTTCGCGTAGGCGGGGTCCATCCGCAGCGACATGTCGGTCGTAAACATCATCGGTGCGTGCGATTTCTTCGGGTCGTGTGCATCCGGCACGGTCCCCTTGGCGTTCTCTTCCTTGGGCGTCCACTGCGACGCACCGCCGGGGCCTTTGACGAGTACCCACTCGTAACCGAACAGGTTGTCGAAGTAGCCGTTCGACCACTTCGCCGGCGTCGATGTCCACGCGCCTTCGAGGCCGCTGGTGATCGTGTCAGCGCCTTTTCCCTTGCCG
>JANNDF010000358.1:0-6757 GCA_031387445.1 Planctomycetia bacterium | reverse complement strand
ACTCCTCACGTTCCTCACCTGTCAGCGAGCGAAGCGGATCCTTCCGGCGGCGGGACACGGCAACTCCTGGTGGGGTGGGTTACCACCTAAGGGTAGCTGAGAGGCTGGTTATGACTACGGGCGAGGCAAGTGACCCACTAGCTGGCCGGTAGCGGAGTGCCCCTCACCCCAGCGGTCGTTGGCCCCAGGGGATGGGCATGGTCGGCGGGGTGCGGTGGAAGTCGCGGCGGGCGTCCTTCGGCCGGGGGTGCCACCAGTTCACGTACCGCACGAGTTGCTTCACCGCCTCCTCGTAGGCCCGTTGCCCCTTCTCGGCGGAGGCCAGTTCCGCGTCGCCCAGCACGCCGGTGGCCGAGTAGCTGCTCGTCCACGACACCGTCGTGGCCGCACCCGCCGAGAACAGGTCCACCCAGTTGAACGGGCTGCCCTCGTCGTTGAAGCTGATCGTCCCGCTCTTGATGAGGTCCTTCCGCACGTTGTCGCCGTCGAGGTAGAGGTACATGCTGGTTTCGAGTTCGCAGGCGTGCGAGCACCCGCCGGGGAACTTGCTCTCACGCCAACTCGGCATGAACGTCTTGTCCACCGCCAGCAGGTTCCACCACGCGACGAGGGTACACTCGGCGTCCGTCTCCAAGTTTGTCCGCCGGGCCACCAGGTCAAGGTTGGGCATGTTCGACCCGTGCCCGTTCAGCAGGATGATCTTCTTGAACCCGTGGTAGGCGAGGCTCTTGGTGATGTCGAGCACCTGGTGCATGAAGTGCTCGAAGTCGGTGTTGATGGTGCCGGGGAAGTCCATGACGTGCCCGGTGTACCCGTAGGCCACCACCGGCAGCACCAGCAGCTTGTCGGGGATCTTCTTGCCGGCCCCGGTGGCCACACCCACCGGACAGACGAGGTCCACGTCGAGCGGCAGGTGCGGGCCGTGCTGCTCCACCGCCCCGCACGGGACGATACACACCTTACCCAGGTCTACGGCGTCGTTGACCTCCGGCCACGTCAGCTTCTCGTAGCGGTACTCGGTCTTCGCGCGGGACATGGTTATTCCTCAGATTTGATGGCCCGCTGATGACGCACACAGAGCCGCGGATGAAGTCAGGATCAGAACAGATTTCGATCCTGGCTTCATCTGCGTCTTCTCCGCGTCATCAGCGGGCCGATTGTTTGGAATCCGTGACTCACTTCGACTCGGCGACCAAGTACTTCTTCACGAACGTCTCGTCCAGCGTCACCCCCAGGCCGGGGCGGTCGGGCACGTCGATCCACCCGTTCACCGACTGCACCTTCTCGTGCGTCAGTTCGTGCCGCAGTGGGGAGTCCTCCACGCAGTCCTCGAACAGGAAGGCGTCGCGGCAGGTGCTCAGCCAGTGCAGGCTGGCGGCCACGGTGAGCGGGCTGGTGTAGCAGTGGTTGCAAAGTCGGGCGCCGATCTCTTCCACGCGGCTGCGGATGTACGCGGCGTCGGTGAAGCCGCACCGGGAGAGGTCCACCTGATACACGTCGAGCGCACGGCGGTCGATGAACGGGCGGAACGACTCCCGCCCGCACTCGCCTTCACCGGCCGCGATGGGAATGGGCGAACGGTCCCGCAGCCAGACGTACCCGTCGATGTCGTCTTCGCGCAGCGGCTCCTCGAACCACTCCGGCGAATACTCGGCGAAGGCGTGTGCCCGTCGCAGGGCGGTGCGGGCGTCGTACACGCACCCGGCGTCGATCAGCAGCGTGGCGTTGCCCAACCCGTCGCGGGCACCCCGCACCAGGTCGATGTCCACCACCTCCGACGTGCCCATCGGCTCCCACCCGAACTTCACCGCCGTGTACCCGGCCTCGACCCAGCGGCGGGCGATGTCGCCGGTCTCCTTGCCGTCGCGGCCGAACAGGATGGAGGCGTAGCCCCGCAGCTTGTCGTGCTGCTTGCCGCCGAGCAGCCGGTGGATCGGCTGGCCGAACGCCTTCCCTTTGAGATCCCACAGGGCCATGTCCACCGCCGCCATCGCGGTGACGCCGACCGCCTTGCGGCCGAAGTACATGGTGCGGCGGTACATCGTCTGCCAAAGTCGCTCGTGGTCGAGCGGGTTCTCGCCCACCAGCAACTGCCGCAGCCCGCACGCGATGTTGTGACTGAACGGGGCGTCGATGATCGCTTTCACTACCTCCGGCGATGAGTCCGCCTCGCCCACCCCTTCCAGCCCGGTGTCGGTGCGGATGCGGACCAGCACCGAGTCCTGGCTGCTGGCCGTCTTCGCCGCCACGTTCGGGATGCGGAGGATCTGGCAGACGACTTCGGTGATCTTCATGGGGTGGGCCATCGACGCGGGGCGGGGAGCGGCAAGAATACCATCCCGGGAGCCTACCGTGTGCCCCGCCGTTCGGGTAGTTTGTCTCCATCCCGCCGGTTCGCTCGTCCGTCGCAGTTCAGGTGTCCGCTCATGCCCCGTTCGGTGATTTGGCTTTCGCTCGTGGTGTTGCTGACCGCCGGCTCTGCTTCCGCCCAGACCACCGACGACGAGTTCTTCGAGAAGTCGGTGCGGCCGGTGCTGGTCGAGCGGTGCGTGGGGTGCCACGGGCCGAAGGCGAAGAAGGGCGGGCTGCGGCTGGACACCCGCGAGGGAGTGCTGGCCGGTGGGGACGACGGTGCGGTGGTCGTGCCGGGCAAGCCCGCCGACAGCCGGTTGGTGGCGGCGGTGAAGCATGCCGGCAAACTGAAGATGCCGGAGAAGAAGCTCCCCGACGCCGAGATCGCGGCTCTGGAGAAATGGGTGCAACTCGATGCCCCGTGGCCGGCGAAGGTGAAGCTCCTCCCGCCGGAGAAGGCGGCCGACCACTGGGCGTTTCGGCCGGTGCGAGCACCGGCAGTTCCAGGTTCCAGGTTCCAGGTTCCGAACCCGATCGATGCGTTCATCCAGGCTCGGCTCGAAAAGGCGAAGCTCACCCCCGCACCGGAAGCGGATAAGCGGACACTGCTGCGACGCCTCACGTTCGACCTGGCCGGCCTGCCGCCCACACCGGTCGAGGTGGAAGCGTTCTTGAAGGACGACGCGAAGGACGCTTACGAGAAGGTGGTGGACCGCCTGCTGAAGAGCGAACGGTACGGCGAGCGGTGGGGCCGGCACTGGCTCGACGTGGCCCGGTACGCCGACAACAAGGGGTACGTGTTCTTCGAACAGAAGGAGTACCCGTGGGCGTGGACGTACCGCGACTACGTCATCGACGCATTCAACCGCGACCTGCCGTTCGACCGCTTCGTGCTGGAACAACTCGCCGCCGACCAGTTGAAGCTCGACGACCAGAAGTCGCTCGCCGCCCTCGGCTTCCTCACCGTCGGCGGGCACTTCATGGGCAACGTCCACGACATCATCGACGACCGCCTTGATGTGGTGACGCGGGGGCTGATGGGGCTAACGGTGAGTTGCGCCCGCTGCCACGACCACAAGTTCGACCCCATCCCGACGGCCGACTACTACGCCCTGTACGGCGTCTTCCGCAGTTGCACCGAGCCGATGGTCCCGCCGCTGCTGGGTAAACCGGCCGAGACTGAGGAGGCGAAGAAGCAGGCCGCCGAGCTGGCGACGAAGGAGAAAGCGCTGACCGACTTCGTGGTCGCCAAGCACACCGAGCTGGTGACGCAGGCCCGCACGCGAGCCGCCGAATACCTGCTGGCTGCCCACGCCGCGCGTAACGTGCCCGCGGCCGATGACTTCATGCTCATCGCCGACAAGGGCGACTTGAACCCGGCCATGACCACCCGCTGGCGGGCGTTCCTCGAACGCACCCGCAAGGCGAGGGACACCACCTGGGCCGTGTGGCACCGCTTCGCCGACACCACGGAAGCCGACTTCGCCACGGTGAAGGTACTCGACACCGACAACCCGCGGGTGAGGGCCGCGTTCGCCACCCCGCCGAAGACAATGAAGGAAGTAGCCGAGCGGTATGGCAAACTGCTCACCGAGGTGGAAGCGGAGTGGAAGAAGGCCGACGGGAAAGCCCCGCTCGCCGACCCGGCAGCCGAATCGCTCCGGGCCGCGTTCTACGGCCCGACCGCCCCGGCTGACGCCCCGCTCGCTCTCGACTGGGGGTTCCTCTCGCTGTTCCCCGACCGGGCCACACAGGGCGAGTACCAGAAGCTCATCAAGGAGGTAGAGGTGTCGGCCGCGAAAGGTCCGCCGCGGGCGATGGTGCTGCTCGACGCCGACCGCCCGCACGACCCACGGGTGTTCCTCCGCGGCAACCCGAACCGGCTGGGCGAAGAGGTCCCGCGCCAGTTCCTCCAGGCGGTGGACTCGACCCGCAAGCCGTTCGCCACCGGCAGCGGGCGGTTGGAGTTGGCGAAAGCCATCGCCAGCAAGGACAACCCCCTGACGGCGCGGGTGTTCGTCAACCGCGTCTGGATGCACCACTTCGGCAAGGGGATCGTGGGCACCCCCGGCGACTTCGGCGTCCGCGGCGACCCGCCGACGCACCCGGAGTTACTCGACTGGCTGGCGGCAGAGTTCGTGGCCAACGGGTGGAGCGTGAAGAAGCTGCACAAGCGGATCGTCACCTCGGCTGCTTACAAGCAAGCCAGCGCCGACCGTGATGACGGCCGCACCGCCGACCCAGAGAACCGTTTGCTCTGGAAGCAGAACCGCCGGCGGCTGGAGTTCGAGCCGTTGCATGATGCGATGCTTGCAGTGTCAGGAAGCCTCGACTTGAAAGTCGGCGGGCCGTCGGTGCCGCTCTTCAGTGGGAAGACCCGGCGGGCGGTGTACGGCAGCATCGACCGGCTGGAGTTCCCCAGCCTGCTCGCCACCTTCGACGTGCCCAACCCGGCTGCCACCAGCCCCGAACGGACCAGTACCACCGTTTCCCCGCAGGCCCTCTACCTGATGAACGGGCCTTTCGCCCGCGACTGCGCCAAGAAGTTACTCGCCGCCCCCGCGGTGAAGGACGCCAAGACGCCCGACGCCAAACTCAATGCGCTTTACCTCGCCTGCTTCGCCCGCAACCCGACGGAGAAAGAGCGGGAGCGGCTGTTGGCGTTCGTGGCGAAAGGGCCAGATGTCGAGAAATGGCTCGACCTGACGCACGCCCTGCTGATGTCCAACGAGTTCGTGTTCATTGATTGACCGGAGGCCCGCCGTGTTCCCGCTCTCCCGCCGTGACATGCTCACCCGTTGCGGCACCGGCGTCGGCATGCTCGCCCTCGCCGGGGTGCTGGCCGACGACGCCCGCGCTGCACCGCCTGACGACCCGCTCGCCCCCAAGAAGCCGCCGCTCAAGGCGAAGGCGAAGCACGTCGTCCACCTGTTCATGAACGGCGGGCCGTCGCAGGTGGACACGTTCGACCCCAAGCCGGCGCTCGACAAACTGCACGGCCAGCCGCTGCCGGCCAGCCTGCGGACGGAGCGGAAGACGGGGGCGGCCATGCGGTCGCCGTTCAAGTTCCAGAAGTACGGCAAGAGTGGCATTGAAGTGAGCGACCTGTTCGCCAAGACCGCCGAACACATCGACGACATCTGCGTCATCCGCAGTATGCAGGCGGAGGTGCCCAACCACGAGCCGTCGCTCATGCTGATGAACTGCGGCGACGGCCGCCTGCCGCGGCCGAGCTTCGGCGCGTGGGTGACTTACGGCCTCGGCAGTGAGAACCGCAACCTGCCGGGGTTCGTGGTCATGTGCCCCGGCGGATATCCCATCGTCACCACGCAGAACTGGCGGTCGGCCTTCCTGCCTGGCGTGTACCAGGGGACGTACCTGGACACGAAACACACCGAGGTGGACAAACTGGTGGCGTTCATCCGCAACACCGACATGCCCGCCGCCCGCCAGCGGGAACAGCTCGACCTGCTGAAGGCGTTGAACGACGACCACACTTTGGCCAGGAACGCCGACCCGCAACTGGAAGCCCGCACCCGCACCTTCGAGCTGGCCTTCCGCATGCAGTCGGAAGCCACCGACGCCTTCGACCTGACCAAGGAGACGAAAGAGACGCGAGCGATGTACGGCGACACCACCCACGGGCGGCAGTTGCTCTACACCCGCCGGCTGATCGAACGCGGGGTGCGGTTCGTGCAGGTGTGGAGCGGGGCCGGCCAGCCGTGGGACAACCACGACGGCCTCGAAGCCCAGCACAAGAAGCTGGCCGGCGAGTGGGACCAACCGATCGCCGCGTTCCTGGCCGACCTGAAGCGGATCGGCCTGTTGGACGAAACGCTCGTCCTGTGGGGCGGGGAGTTCGGCCGCACGCCGGTGGCCGAGTTGCCGGCGCTTAACGGCCGCGACCACAACCACTACGGGTTCACCTGTTGGCTGGCCGGCGGCGGGGTGAAGGGGGGCACGGTGTACGGGGCGACCGACGAGTTCGGGTTCAAGGCGGTGGAGAAGCCGGTGCACGTTCACGACCTGCACGCCACCATGCTGCACCTGCTCGGCTTCGACCACGAAAAGCTGACCTACCGCTACGCCGGCCGCGACTTCCGCCTGACCGACGTGCACGGGAACGTGATCAAGGACATCCTCGCCTGACGGGCGAAGGCGGTGGGGGATTCGGGCGAGTGGTACCGCCCTGGGGAGCGGTTGTTGATGTCGGACGCCGATCGTCTCCGCCCATCGGGTCTGGCACGGGCGCGGCCCGATTGTTTGTGAGGTAGGTACGAGCGATCAGTGGAAACAGCCGAGGCGTGGGGCCCGGTTCTGTTGGTGGCGACGCCGCGGCGGGTGGGCTGGGGCCTTGCGAATCCGGGGGGATTGGTTGCCGGGATTTCCGGGGACCGAGATGTGG
>JANNDF010000338.1:0-3698 GCA_031387445.1 Planctomycetia bacterium | reverse complement strand
CGCCGGGCAGTTCAGCGTCGGCCGACCAGTCCAGCACTTGGGGGCTGCGGGCGGGCGGTGGGGGCGGGAGGGAGGTTGCCTTCGGGATGGGTGGCAGCGGGGCGGCCTTCGGCACCGGGGCGTGAACCGGTTCGGCGTCGTACACCGGCACGCCCACCGGCTCGGCGTCGTACACCGGCACCGGCGGGTCCATCCGCTCGGCCTCGATCACCGGCATGTAGTCGGTCACGTTCCCGCCGACCGTCGGTACAGGTACGGGCGGGGGCGGGGGGACGAACACTGGTGCGGCAGACCCGCCAGAAACAGTGAACACCTCCCGGCAGTCGGGGTTCGGGCACCGCATCGACTTGCCGACCAACTCGGCATCGACCTGGAAGACCGACTCACAGTGCGGGCACTCGGCGCCGATGGTCACGGGCGGTCCTCGTCCGAAGGGCTGGCGTGGAGGTGATTGTACCCGCTCGCCGAAGGCGAACCTATCCCACGGCCACGAGTGCGGCCAGTCTGCGGATTCGGGGCAGGGCGGCGGTGAGCAGTTTGGCGTCCGGCGAACCGGCGTTCAACCGCAGGTGCCAGTTCGCCAGGCTGCACAGCCGGCCGGTTGACGCGAGCAGTTCCACCATCGGAACGGACAGGTCGAACGGGGCGACCGCGTTGTACGCTGCCACGGCCGCGGCGATCACCGGGCCATCCGCACCGGGCACGTCGGCGAACAACCGGCCGAGATCCACTTCGGGGTGGTCGAAGCCGACGTTGCCGTAATCCAGTACGGCCGTCAGCCGGTCGTGTTGGAAGAGGATGTTCTCCGGCCAGAAGTCGCCGTGGATGCCGACCACCCGCCCGCGGAGTGTCGAGAGGCGTAGCAGTTCCTGACGGGCGGCGGCATGTTGACCGTGGACCAAGTCCAACGTCCGGCCCACCTCCGTCATCTCTTCGGGCCGGCCGATGAATCGGAAACGGCCCTGCTCCCAGTCCGCGAGCAGCTTCAATCGGCGGGCGACGACGGAACAGGGGGCGTTCACGACCTGCACCGGAAGCCACGTCCGGTGCAGGTTGGCCAGCGCGGAACTGCCGGCGCGGAGTTGAGTTGGCGATGCACGGGTGAGGAGGTCAGACGTGCCCGCTTGCCATTCGGTGACGTCCCAACAGCAGTCGGCGTGAACCGCGAAAGATGTGTTCGAGTGAGTGCGAAGCAACTGGGCAACGAAGCCGACCTCTTCCACCTGCTGCATCCGCTCGTGAACGGCCCGCATCCGATCTGGTGTGAACGTCGCCGGCCACCGCTTGAATGCGAACTTCGGCCCGACTCGCCCGTCGCCCCGCCACACCCGCCCGCCATTCAGCCCGCCGCCGGGAGGGAGCAACGTCCAGGTGCAGTCTCGCACCTCCGGCGGGTACACGGCCAGGACGGCAGGGGGGATCATGTCGCTTCACCCGCTCGCACGCTCGCGGCAAAGACGAGCTACTTCGTCGTCACATACCCGGTCGGGGTGACGGTCGGAACGGGGGCGGCTTTGGCTGTCAGGTCGAGGAGCGGTTGCGGGTAGCAGCCGAACACGATGGTGGCGACGGCGCACACGACGGCGACGAACAGTTGCGGCAGGCCGCGGCTGGGTGTGGCCGGCTTGAGCGGTGCCCGCAGGTAGATGACGCCGAGCGCCCGCAGGTAGTACACGGCCGAGATGGCCGAGTTCACCACCGCCACCACCGCCAGCGTCTGGTACATGCCCCGCATCTTGGTGTCGGTCGGCACCTCGAACGCGGCCATGAACAGGTTGAACTTGCCAATGAACCCGGCCGTCAGCGGCAGGCCGATCAGGCTGAACAGGAACACGGCGAGTGCCGCGGCCGCGAGCGGGTGCGTGCGGCCCAGGCCGGCCAAGTCGTCCACCGACTCCACCGGCCGGTCCTTGTTCTCCACGTGTGAGATGACGGCGAACACGCCGACGGTCATCAGCCCGTAGGCGACGAGGTAGAACAGCACAGCGTCCATGCCCGAGTGGACGGTGTCCGCCCCAGGAGTGGTGGACGCGACCAGCACGCCGATCAGCATGTACCCGGTGTGGGCGATGCCGGAGTATGCGAGTAGTCGCTTCAGGTTGTCTTGAATGATGGCCAACAGGTTCCCGAAGCACATGGTGATGACGGCGATCACCCACATGCTGAGCGGCAGCAGGCTGTTGTCCACACCGAACGGCAGGCCGAAGCCGGGCACGTGCGACGACATCAGCCCGAACAGGCGGGCGAGGGCGACGAACCCGGCGAGCTTGGGGATGAACGCCAGTTGTGCCACCACGCCGGTCGGCCCGCCCTCGTACACGTCCGGGGCGTAGAAGTGGAACGGCACGGCGGCCATGCGGAAGCCCAGCCCGGCGAGCACCATCACCCCGCCGACGACCGCCAGCAGCGGCTGCGTCCCGCCGACCGACCCCTGCGGCGTGAGGGCCGAAACGACGGCGTGCAGGTTGGTGCTGCCGGTGATGCCGTACAGGTAGCTGAAGCCGAACAGCAGGATGGCGCTGGAGAGCACGCTGAGCATGAAGTACTTCATCGCCGACTCCTGCCCCGTCCTGCCGCTCGCCGGCAGGTAGAGCAGCACGTAGGTCGGAATGCTCACCATCTCCAGAGACAGGAAGAGCGAGATCAGGTCGTTCGACCGGCCGACGAGTGACACCCCGGCGGCCACCACCAGCCAGCAGCCGAAGTATTCCGGTGCGGCCGGCTTGCTGTCGGACCAGCCGAGGAACACGAACACGGCGGCGGCGGTGATCGCAATCCACCGGATGAAGCCGGCGGCGCCGGTCGGGTCGATGGGCGATAGGGCCGGGTTGAACGCCGGGAATGAGCCTTGTGCCGTCGCCGACACCCCTTCGGGGATGAACCACGCTACCAGCCCTGCCCCGACGACGCCGAGCAGGGCGAACACGAGTGATAGCGTCCGCCCGCCGCGCACGCACGCCAACAGGAACAGTACGCACGCCGTACCGACGAGCGTCACCTCGGGCAGCACGTACCGCACGGACGCGAGCAGGTGGTCGGTGAACGGCGAAGTCAGCGGGGTCACGGGCAGAGTCTCGGATGATGTCGGTCGTGGTCTGCTCGCTCCGCGAGCGGTCGTCCGAATCCGCTCGCGGAGCGAGCAGAGCACTTTACGGCGTCACCGCGGCGGTCCACCGGGACGGCCACCGCCGCCCGGAGCGCCACCCCCACCAGGACGACCTCCACCACCAGGCTGATCGAGCACGCCCGCACGCCCACCACCGGGCGGTGGGGCACCGGGCTGGATCGGCGGAGGGGTGAACCCTGCCGTCTGTGCGGCGGACGGCGGCGGGCTCGGCCTCTCGAGTTCGGCCAGTGCCGGGTTGACCCGTCGGCGGGCGTGTTCCGTCGCCGATTCAATCACTGCCACGTCCTGTTTGCTCACGTTCAGTACCACTTGCGGGAAGATGCCCAGGAGCAGACACGCCGCGGACGGCAGGAATATCGCCCACATTTCACGCCCGGACAGGTCGCGGGTGGGCACCCCCTCGGGCACACTCGTTGGCTCCTTCAACGGCCCGAACAGCACCCGCTTCAGCATGGTGAACGTGTACCACGCCGACAGCAGGATGCCCGAACAGGCGGCCACCGGCAGCCAGTACCCGGTGGTGCCGGTGGCCCACGGCTTGAACAGCCCGCCGATGAGCAGCATCTCGCTC
>JANNDF010000291.1:0-11177 GCA_031387445.1 Planctomycetia bacterium | reverse complement strand
GGGGGCCGGGGGGGTGAGGTTTCCGGAGTCGCCACATGCTCCCCGGTTGGACTGCCGTCGATCTCGCCGGGAAGCCGGCGCACGTGTTCGAGCCGTCCGGCCCGCGGCGGTTCGCGCTCCTGTTCCTGCACCCAGTCGGCCTGGAGAGCATCTCCACGAACGCCGCGTACACCGACCAACTCGCCCGGCACGGGGTGGCGTGCTGTGAGCCGTTCGGCGGTCGCGGCTGGTGGGCGGATCGCGTGTGTGCCGAGTTCGACTCGCAGGTGACGCCGGAGCAGCACCTGTTGAACGCCGTGCGGCCGTGGATGGCCGAGCGGTGGCCGGGGGTGATCGCGGCGGCCGGCGTCAGCATGGGCGGGCAGGGGGCGGTGCGGCTGGGGCTGAAGTACGCGGACCGGTTCCCGGTGGTGGGCAGCGTGGCCGGGGCGTTCGACTACCACGAGTGGTACGGCCGGGGCACGCCACTGGACGAGATGTACCGCACCCGCGAGGCGTGCCGGCAAGACACGGCCGTGTTGCACGTCCACCCGACCCACATCCCGCCTCACCTTTGGTTCGCGTGCGACCCGGCCGACGAGTGGTACCGCGGGAACGACCGCCTGCACGAGAAGCTGAGCGCGGTGGGCGTGCCGCACACCGCCGACCTGACCACCTCCGCCGGCGGGCACTCGTGGGCGTACTTCGACCACATGGCCGGCCCGCTGTTCACGTTCTTGGTGGAAGCGGCGACGAAGCAGGCGAGAAGGCTGATGTAGTGTTCTGCTCGCTCCGCGAGCGGCCTTCGGACCCGCCGCGGAGCGAGCAGAACACTACCTCACCACCCGTTGCGGGGCTGGCGGCGGGGACGGGTTGTCTCGGCGTGGCCGCATGTCCCAGCTCATCGGGCGGCCGCTCGGCTCGGCGTTCCACCGCTTCACCGCCCCGTCGCGGCCGACGGTGAACAGGTGGTGATCCTTCGAGGTGAACCCAGCCCCAACAATGCTGTCGGCGTGCCCGGACAGCACCGTCCGCTCCACCCCCGTGGCCGGGTCGAGCAGCACCAGTTCGCGGTTGCCCCGCACACCCAGGAGTGTCTTCCCCTCGCGGGCGAACCACAGGGCGGAGAACGGCTCGGCCGTCTCGCACACGCTCGTCAGCGTCCACCCGTCGGAGCCGTGGGCCAACTGCCACACCCGGCCGGGCGAGCGGGACAGGCCGACCGCCAGCCGGTCGCCTTCCGGGTCGAAGTCGAGCGTGGTCACCTGGGCCGCTTGGTGGACGAGCAGGACGCCGGCGTCGTCCACCAACGCCAGTACCGGTTCCATGTTCGGCCCGACGGCCGACGCCGCGATCAACTTGCCGTCGGGTGAGACGGCCAGCACGCCGCCCGCGTCGGGCGGGTGGAGCGCCCGCCACGCCACCGGGGTGACGTCCTGGCCGGTGGCGGTGTCCCACGCCCGCAGGCCGTCGGCGGTCAGGCCGATCAGCCGCCCGCCGTCCGGGGTGAACTGCACCGCCCGCACGTCCGCACTCGCCCCGAGCAGCTTCGGCGAGACGGTCAGCACGGCCGCCCCGAACACCCGCTGGCCGGTCGAACGGTCCCACACCCGCACGCCGTCCGGCGAGGCGACCGCCACCAGGTGGCCGTCCGCCGAGACGGTCATACCGATCACCCGCCACTCGCGGGCGTCGGCCGGTTTGCCGGAGGTCAGGTAGACGGGCAGTTCGGCCTGGGCCTGTCGGCCGTTGAACAGTTTCTCCACCGACCAGAACCGCACGCCCCCGCGGGCGTCGGCCGTCACGAGCGTGGTGCCGGAGTCGGTGAGGGCGGCGGCCAGCACCTTCGCCGGCTCGTCGCCGAACGGGGTGACGGTGTCGTTCGTCTTCAGGGTGGTGCTCCACACGCGGGCGGTGCCGTCGTCGGAGGCCGACACCAGGGTGCGGCGGTCGGGCAGCCAGCCGACGGCGTGGACGGTGTCGCGGTGCCCGTTCAGGCGGGCCGTCTCGGTGCCCGACTCCACGTCCCACACCCGCACCGTGCGGTCGGACTCGTCCGACGCGGTCGCCAGCGACCGCCCGTCTCCGCTGAACGCCAGCCCGTACACCAGCCCGGTGTGGCCGATCAGCTTCCGCCTCTCCGTCGCCCGCCGCTTGCTCACATCCCACAGCACGACGAGCGGGTTCTCGTCGTTGTCGGCGGTGGCGAGGGTGCCGCCGTCCGGGCTGAAGGCGAGGGCGTTGACAGGCCCGCCGTGCAGCCGCAACTCCTCCCGCTTGTCGGAGGTCAGGTGCGACAGGATCACCCCGCGGTCCTCGCTGCCGGTGGCCAGCAGTTCGCCGTTCGGCGACAGGGCGATGCTGCACACCGGCCGCAGGTGGTGCCGCACCTCTTTCACCGGCTTGACGGCCGCCGGCGGGTGGGCGTTCAGCCAGTCGGCGAGGGGGGCGACGGCGCCCGCGACGGCCGCCAGCAGCGGGTCGGCGGGCGGTAGCAGGTCGGCCACCGCCCACACGCGGGCCACGCCGTCCGGCTCACCCGGCGCCCGCTCCCGATCCGACCCGCCGGCGGCCAGGAAGCGGCCGTCCGCGCTGAACGCCACGCACCGCCCGCTGCGGCCGAAAGCAGGGAGCGCGATCACCGGCGGGATGCTCAGCGAGAGGTTCTGCGAGGCGTTCGGCATCAGCCGGTTCAACTCGGCCTGGGCGTCGGGCAGGAAGCGGGCGGACAGGGTGACGGTCTCCCGCAAGTCGGCGGTGATTGGCCACACGTACAGAGTGCCGTCGGCGGCGGTGCCGGCAACATGTCGACCGTCCGGTGCGAATTCCAGGTCGGTGATCGGGCGGGTGTGCCCGGACAGGCGGGCGTACACCACGCGGGTGTGCGGGTGCCACACCAGCACCTGCCCGCCGATGTCGGCGGTGACGACCAGCAGCCCGTCCGGGGAGACCGCGCACCCCCGTACCGGGCGGCGGTGGGCCGTCTGGATGGTCTCGGCCCGACCGCACAGCCGGCGGAGGTACCGCCAGGCAAAGTCCCTCAGGTCGCGGGGGCACTTCACCGGGTCTTCGAGCAGGCGGGCGGCGGCGTACGGGTCGCGGGCGACGATGTTCGCCACCTGCGACAGTTGCAGGGCGAACAGGCTGCGGCGGTTCCGCTCGGCTTCGGCCGCCACCTCGTCGAGCGCCTTCGCCCGCTCGCGGGCCAGGTTCTCGGCGTCCCGCTTGGCGGCGGTGGCGATGGCCTCCTGCTCGCGGGCGGTCTTCGCCTCCTGCTCCTTCTGCCGATTGGCCTCGGTCAACTTGGCGTTCGAGCCGATCAGCACGCCCACCACGGCCAGGACGGCGACGACGGCGGTGGCGGCGAAGGCGGCGAGGGCCGGGTGTCGGCGGACCCACTTCCACCCGCGGGCCACGGCCGACACCGGGCGGGCGTGGATCGGCTCGCCGGCCAGGAAGCGGCCCAGGTCGTCGGCCAGCTCGACCGCCGTGGCGTACCGTCTGGCCGGGTCTTTGTGCAGGCACTTCAGGCAGACGGTTTCCAAATCCCGCGGCAACTTCGGGCGGAGCTTACTCGGCGGCACCGGGTCGTCGTGGATGACTTGCAACACCGTTTCGAGCGGGGTGTCGGCCTTGAACGGCGGGCGGTCGGTGAGGATCTCGTACAGGATGGCGCCGAGCGAGTACACGTCCGAGCGGGCCGTCACCTGGCTCGACTTGCCGGCCGCCTGTTCGGGCGAGATGTAGCTGGGCGTACCCATCACCGCCCCGGTGCGGGTGCCCGCGCCGGCGGCCACGGTTTCGTCCAGTTTCTTCGCCAGCCCGAAGTCGGAGATCTTGAACAGTGTGGACGAGGAGGAGCGCACCGATGGGTTCGGCGTCACGCTGTCGGCCTTGGAACTGCCCTCGCTGCCGCGGACGTTGCGTTCCGAACTGAGCAGGATGTTGGCCGGCTTCAGGTCGCGGTGAATCACCCCCTGGCCGTGGGCGTACTGCATGGCCACGGCCAGTTGCTGTACCACCCCGGCGGCCTCCCGCACGGGCAGCAGGTTCCCCCCGCCGATCCGCTCGGCCAGGTTGCCGCCGTCCACATACTCCAGCACCAGGAACGGCTGGCCGGAGTGATCGCCGACGTGGAAGATTTGCACGATGCCGGCGTGGTGCAGGGCGGCCACCGCCTCGGCCTCGCGGCGGAACCGGGTCCGCTCCGCCTCGCTGGCGTGCGCCCCCGCCAGAATCATCTTCAGCGCCACCACCCGGTTGAGCGCCACCTCGCGGGCCTTGTACACCACCCCCATGCCGCCGCGGCCGAGTTCGCTGAAGATTTCGTAGCCGGGCACGTCCGGCGGCGGGGTGGGTGGCGACTTGCGGCGAACCTTGACGACGTGTTCGCGGGGATCAGAAGAGGGATCGGATTCGACGATCGGTGCGGGGGCGAAGTCTTGCGTGTTCGCCTCCTCGCCAGTGCCCAACGGACGGCCGCACCCGCCGCACACCGCCGAGCTGTCCGCTTCGGGGTTGACGGACACATACCCGCAACGGCATGGCGGACGGTCTCGCATCACTCTCGGTTGCCCTGATCCTCCGGGGTCTGCCCTACCCGACGCCGGCCGACTCCCCGACTAACGCCGCCGGCGCGGGTGTGTTTACATTCACAATACAGGTTTGTGTAACTCAGTTGGCGAGTCTGATCGTCGGGCGAGCGAGTCGGTCACCCCTCAAAGACGCCGCCGACACCCTGTGTTGCCCGCCGCTCTCTCAATTAGTGCCCGGAGGCGGGGGAAAAATCCGAAGTAACCGCCCGCGGCCCGGAACTATCCCCGCGAACTCGCTCGGACACCCGCCCCATGCCAGCCTTCACCCTCGGCGGACTGTTCAACAAACTCCGCCCGCCGGCGGAGGCCGGGTCGGACGCCGCCCTGCTCCGGCGGTTCGTGCAAACCCGCGACGCGGAAGCGTTTGCGGAAATCGTGCGGCGGCACGGGGCGATGGTGCTGGCGGTCGGTCGGCGGGTGCTCGGCGACGGCCCGGACGCCGAAGACGCCCACCAGATCGCGTTCATGGCCCTGGCCCGCGATGCCGGGAAAATCGACGACCCGCAGGCGCTCGGCGGGTGGCTGTACCGCGTGGCGTGGCTGACCGCCCGCAAGTTGGCCGGCCGCGTCCACCGCCGCAAGCCGGAACCGCTCGTTTCCGACCCTGCCATTACCATGCCGTCACCTCCTGATAACGACGTGAGAGCGGTGATCGACGAGGAACTACTCGGACTGCCCGAGCGGTTCCGGGCGGTGGCCGTGCTGTGTCTGGTCGAAGGGCGGACGAACACCGAAGCCGCCGGGCTGCTCGGCATCCCGAAAGGCACCGTCGATTCGCGGCTGAGCACGGCAAAACAGAAACTGCGGGAACGCCTGCTGCGACGGGGCATCGCGGCGGCGGCGCTGCTGAGTGTCGAACAGTGGCTGACCTCCGAGACGTCGGCCGCGCCGACCCGTGCGGTGGCCCTGGCAGCAAACGCCATCACCGTGGCCCTCGACTATGCCGCAGGCGTATCGACGGCCGGGACCGAACACCTCATTCACACCGCGAACGGAGTACGACCCGTGACGAACTCTCTCAAGTGGCTGGCCGCCCTGATGTTCACCACCGCCCTGATCGGCGGCGGCGGGGTCGGGGTGGCGGTGGCCACCGCCGGCGACAAGCCGACCCCGGCGGCGGACGCGAAAGCGAAAGCCGACCCGAAGAATCCGGCCGACCCGAAGCAACCGGCCAAGCCGGCCGACAAGCCGGGCGAACTGACGACGGACAAGAAGGCGGAGGAGAAGAACCCGGTCGAGTGGACCGCTGGGACCGTCACCCTCAAGGCGGCCGACTTCGGCATCGAGGCGAACGGCACCGCCTTCACCAGCAAGGGACAGAAGGTGACGGTGCGGGGAGACCCGGGGAACGCCACCTACAAGACGCTCGAACTCACCTGGGACGAGGGCGGGGTGGAGATGCGGGTGAACCTGTACCTGAAGGCGGACGCCGAGAACTGGTGGGTGCAGGAGGCGCGGACGTACAACGGGAAGAAGAGGGGCGACTGGGTGACGTACAAAGGCCCGCTGTGCAAGTCCCCGCTCGGCAAGCCGTTCAAGGGGGACGTGGACCTGGCCACCCCGCCGGGGGCCAACGACCCCGCCAAACTGAAACTTGGCGGGCTGGAACTGACCGGCTTCTGATCGGCCGTCCAACACGGTTCGCCGCGAGGCACCGCCGAGCGGGCCGGCCGACCAGTATCGTGCCGGAATACCAACCCGCCAGCATCCCCGGTTCGGGCACAAACGGCGAGCCGGTGACGGTGCGGTACAAGAAGAAGTCGCTGGCCGACGTGATCGAAGACTTGCAGGAGCGCACCGGGGCGAACATCGTGTTGAACATGCGGAACATCCCGGAGGCCGACCCGGACAAGGCGGTGGTGACGGCCAACTTCAACGACACCCGCCTGCTGACCGTGCTGAAGATCGTCGGCGACATGCACGGGCTGAAGCCGGTCGTCATCGACAACGTGTTCTACCTGACCGAGTCCGGTCGGGCCGACGAGTTGCAAAAGGGAGTGAACCGCGACCTGTTCCCGTCCCCGCCGCCGGTGAAGAAGTGATTGAAGTGCTCTGCTCGCTCCGCGAGCGGTCCTCCCGAACCCGCTCGCGGAGCGAGCAGAGCACTTCCGGCGGCTACTTCGCTCGCACGCACACCAACTCCGTGCCGGTTCGCACGACGAACGCCCCGTCCACCGCCGCCGCCCCGTACACCACGTCGCCGACGGCCGAGTACCGTGCCGCCTCCGCTCCGGGGGCCGGCTCCTTCCCGTCCGCCGGCTTGGGTTGCGATTCCGCGTCCTTCTTCTTCGCCTCCTCCTTCCGTTTGGCCGCGTCGGCATCGCTCCACAGCTTGTTGCTCGCCACCTTGTCGTACTCCGCCCCGGTCTTCAGCACCGTCGTCGCGCCGTCCTTGCCGAAGAAGAAGACGTGATCGCCGGCGGCAATCGGGGTGGCCCACTGCTGGTTGTCGAGTCGCTCGCGGTACTTCTCCTCGCCCGTCTTCTCGTCCAGGCAGACCACGAACCCGCTCTTGTCGGTGAAGTACACATGACCGGCGTGGGCGATGGGGCTGGCGGTACCGCTGGCCAGCTTCTTCGCATGCCAAGCCACGGTGTAGCCGTCCTTCCCGCCGAGCGTGACCTTGCAGTTCGACTTGCTGGTGGCGTCGGCGTCGGGCTTCATGCGGTTCTCGCCCGCCGCGACGATGACCGAATCCCCCGCCACCGCCGCCGACGGGATCGAGTTGCCCACCAGCCCTGTCATCTCCCACAACTGCTTGCCGTCCGCCGCCGCGTATCCGGTCACGGTGCCGCCACTGCTCACGACCACCGAACCGTTCACGACCACCGGACTCGTCCACGACGACCGTGGGGTGCGGTCCACGGCCCACACATCCTTGCCGCTGCTCTTGTTCACCGCGATCAGCTTGCCCGGCCCCTGGTGGTCGAGCAACACGATGACGGTCTTGTCGGTTTGTGCCGGGCTGCTGCCGAGGCCGTGGTTGTTCTTCAACTCGCCGAGTTCCGTGGCGAACTTCCGCTCCCACCGCAGTTCCCCCTTGTGATCGAGGGCGATCAGGTCGCCGCTCTCGAACAGGGCGTACACCCCTTCACCATCCACGACCGGCGTGCCGGCCGCCCGGCTCATCATCGGGTTGTTCTTCCCCTTCTGGGTGGCGTCGAACGTCTTCACCCACTGCTTCTTGCCGTCGGTGAGGGCGTAGCAGCCGACGTGCAACTTCTCCTTCTGTTCGCCCTCCACGCTGGTGACATACACGCGGTCTTTCCACACCACCGGCGATGACTGCCCGTAGCCGGGGGTGCTGACTTTCCAGGCGACGTTCTCGGTGGGCGACCATTTGGTCGGCAGGTTGGTCGCGGCGGTGCGGCCGGAGCCGTCGTTGCGGAAGCCGGCCCAGGTGTCGGCCGTCGGGTTGGCCGCAAGCACGGAGGCGAGGAGCAAGGCGGGGAGCATGTGTGTGACCTGGTGGAGAGGGCACCCAAAAGGGGTGCCCCTACGAGATAGGGTGTTGTAGGGGCACCCCTTGTGGGTGCCCTCGTTCAATAGTTGCCCAGCACTTCGCCACCCGCGCGGGTGGCCATGCCCCGCCACGTTTGAGCGTCGATGGCGTCGCGGACGAACCGCACCCCGCCGTCGCCGAAGCAGACCAGCACCCCGCCGCTGAAGTTGCTACGGGCGGTCAGCCAGCCGAGGCCGTGGGCGGTCAGGTCGGGCGTCGGGGCGTTCGGCGTGAGGGCGGCGGAATACCCGTTCACGGTGGCGTTCGCCCACACCCACGACCCGCCGCGGTTGCCCCGCCACGAGGTCACGAGCGCCAGGTCGGATGCGACGATGGGCGTACTCGCCCCGTAGCCGGGGGTGGTGCCGCCCGGCCCGGTGTACAGCCCGCGGCCGGGCACGCTGCCGGTCATCCGCTGCCGTTCGTTTGTCGTCAGGTCCGCCGCCGATTTCGTCAGCGTGGTGTTCAGCCCGATCAGGCACTGCGACATGAACATGGTGTTGCTGGTGCCGTCGGTGATGTCCGTCAGGCGGTAGCCGGGGCCGTAGTGGAACATGCCGTCGGTCTGGAAGCGGGTGTCGTACCCGTTCGGGCTGCCCGCGCCCGGCCCGGCCAGACCCGAGCCGAGGCAGACGACGTAGTTCGTGCCCGCGTGCGTGCCCCCGCCGCTGTTGGTGGTGACGAGCGGGTTCTGCCCGTCGGCCGGGCAGAGGAACGTCTTCACCGGGGTGGCGGCGGTGGGTGCGACGGCCGGGTTCAGGGTGATGGCGGGGAAGGTGCCGAGGAAAATGGGCGTGTTCAGGTCGATCGAGCGGCCCAGGTTCTCCTGCTCGATGTACGGCAGCAGTTGGGCGTGAACGCTGTACCCGAACGACGTGGCATTGGTGCCGCCCGCCGGTGCCATGCCGGGGAGGCGGCCGTTCGCGCCCTCGTAGTTGTGCAGGGCGAGGCCGAGTTGCTTCAGGTTGTTGCTGCTGCTCATGCGGGCGGCCGCTTCGCGGACCTTGTGGACGGCAGGCAGGAGCAGGCCGATGAGGATGGCGATGATGGCGATCACCACCAGCAGTTCGATCAGCGTGAACCCACGGCGGACGGATGGCATTCGCACGGCAAAACCTCCTGGGTGATGTGTGGTATGACAATTTATAACCGCAGTCGAGATGGTAATTCTTGGCGGCGATGTGTCAAGCGGCAGGCGAAGGATTTCTCCGGCGGGGGTCGTCTGCTACACTGCCTGTCCCACCCGACGGAACCCCTCCCATGCGTCTGCTGCTCTCGCTGCTCGTCTGCTCGGCTCCTCTGCTCGCCGCCGACAACTGGCCGACCTTCCGCGGGCCGACCGGCGACGGCGTGTCAACCGCCAAAGGGGTACCGACCACGTTCTCGGAGAAGGAGAACGTCCGCTGGAAGACGCCGATTCACGACAAGGGGTGGAGCAGCCCGGTGGTGTGGGGCGATCAGGTGTGGCTGACCACCGCGAAGGAGTCGGGCGAAGAGTTGTTCGCCGTGTGCGTGAACCTGAAGACGGGCAAGGTGGAACACGACCTGAAACTGTTCACCGTGAAGAACCCGCCGAACATCAAGCAGTACAACTCGTTCGCCTCGCCGACTCCGGTGTTGGAGGACGGCCGCGGGTACTTCCACTTCGGCACCTACGGCACCGTCTGCCTGGATTTGAAGACGGGCAAGCCGATCTGGGAGAAGGCCGAACTGCAAGTCGATCACTGGCGGGGGCCGGCCAGCAGCCCGGTGGTGTGGGGCGACTCGCTGTTCCTCACCTACGACGGGTACGACAAGCAGTACTTCGCCTGCCTGGACAAAAAGACCGGCGACGTGAAGTGGAAGAAGGACCGGGCCATCAAGTGGAAGACCGACAACGGCGACCTGAAGAAGGCGTTCAGCACCCCCCAAGTCATCGAGGTGGACGGCAAGCCGCAAGTCATCTCGTCCGCCGCCGAAGCGACCATTGCCTACGACCCGACGGACGGCAAGGAACTGTGGACCGTCTACCACGGCGGGATGAACGAGGCGTGCCGGCCGGTCTACGCGCACGGGCTGGTGTACCTGACGGCCGGGCACGTCAAGAACCTGTTGGCGGTGAAGCCGGGCAGTGGGGATCTGTCCGAGAAGAGCGTGGCGTGGAAGATGAAGGACGGCCCGACCCGCCCGTCGCCGGTAGTGGTGAAGGATCACATCTATGTGGTGAACGACGACGGCACCGCCTTCTGCCTGGACGCCAAGACGGGCAAGGATCTGTGGAAGGAGCGGCTGGCCGACAAGTGCTCCGCCTCGCCGGTCCTGATCGAAGGCAACCTGTACTGTTGCACCGAGGGCGGCAAGGTGGAAGTAATCGCCGCGTCCCCCACGTTCAACCGCGTCGCCACGAACAAACTCGACGCCGGGTGCAAGGCGTCGCCGGCCGCCGTCGGGGACGCACTGCTGATCCGCACGCACACGCACCTGTACTGCGTGGGGAAGTAGCGGCCGGATAGGGTGGGTCGCTCTCTCCGAGAGCGACATCCGACCGGCTCTCGGAGAGAGCCGGCCACCCGAACAATCCCATCCCTGAGACTTCCCCCCTCATCCATTCCCATGATCGGGAAGATCGGGCGAAATCCGCACCGATCCGGTGCGACAGTTCTTCCGGCACATCGTGTGAATCGCCTACGAATTCAGGCGGTTGGGTCGTTAGCGACCCCACGGGTGAATCTGGTTCGCTTTTTGCTCTCGGCCGCTACCCGTTGCGGGATGGCCCGCTACAACGGATGAACCGACGGGCCATCGCACTCGCACACGGCCTCATCATTCTCGACGGCAGGCGCTGACTCATGGCAGACGCACCGGCCCTCCCGGCCACACCGCCGAAAGTCACACCGCTCACGCACACCACCAAGCGAGGCTTCGCCACCGCCTCGATGGTCCTCGGCATCTGGGGTACGCTGACGTTCTGGTGGTACCCGTACGGGCTGGGCATCGCCAGCGTCGCCACGACGTTCGCGCTCATCAGCATTGTGATGGGCTGGCGGGCGGGCAAGGAAGGGCAGCACCTGGCGTGGCTGGGCCTGTTGTTCGGGGCGAGCGGGGCCGGCGCGGCGGTGATG
>JANNDF010000286.1:0-5216 GCA_031387445.1 Planctomycetia bacterium | reverse complement strand
GGCGTCCCCCCCGCTCGGAAACGCGGGCGGGACGCCTGCGCTCCGGGGTGAGGCCACTGTCGAATCCGTCAGGACCACCCGACCTCGCGCGACAGACCGACCACTACAGCCCGCGGAGCAGTGCCGCCTGGCCGACCCGTTCCACGGCGAGCGCGAACGCGGCGGTCCGCCAGTCGCAGTTGTGTTTCGCCTTCGTCGCCTTCAGGTCGGCGTACGCCTTCTGCATCGTCTGCTTCAACTCGGCGTTCACCTTCTCCTCGGTCCAGCGGTACATCTGCACGTTCTGCACCCACTCGAAGTAGCTCACCGTCACCCCGCCGGCGTTGGCGAAGATGTCCGGCAGCATGGTCACGCCCTTCTTCTGCAAGATGGCGTCGGCCTCGATGTCGGTCGGGTGGTTCGCCCCCTCGATAATGATCTTGGCCTGCACGCGGTCGGCGTTCTTGGCGGTCAGCACGTCCCCCAGCGCGGCGGGAATGAGCACGTCCACCGGCGAGTACAGCAACTCGTCCGCCGGCATCGCCTCCCCGCCGGGGAAGCCGGTCACGCCCTTCGTCTCCTTCACGAACGCGAACAGCTTCGGCACGTCCAGCCCGGCCGGGTTCCGCACCGCCCCGCCCACGTCGCTGATGGCCGTGACTCTGCCGCCGGCCGCGTGGATCAGCCGCGCCGCCCACGAGCCGACGTTGCCGAACCCCTGCACGGCGTAGGTGAAGTCCTTCACCTGCTTGCCCAGGTCGGCGAACAGCGCTTCGGCCGCGAACAGCAGCCCACGTCCGGTGGCGGCATCACGCCCGAGCGACCCGCCGAGTTCGACCGGCTTGCCCGTCACCACGCCCGGCGCGTACCCCTTGAACTTGCTGTACTCGTCCACGATCCACGCCATCGTCTGGGCGTTGGTGCCCATGTCCGGGGCGGGGATGTCGGAGTATGGGCCGATCACGTCGGCCAGTTTCTGGGTGAACACGCGGGTGAGGCGTTGCAGTTCGGCCGTGCTGAGCGTCTTCGGGTCCACGGCGATGCCGCCCTTCGCCCCGCCATAGGGCAGGTCCACCACGGCCGTCTTCCAGGTCATCAGTTGGGCGAGGGCGTTGACCTCGTCGATGTCCACCTGCGGGTGATACCGGATGCCGCCCTTCATCGGCCCGCGGCTGTTGTCGTGCTGAACGCGGAAGCCGACGAACGTGGCCAGCGTGCCGTCGTCCCGGACGATGTTGCACTCGACCTTGATTTCCCGGTACGGGGTGATGAGGAACTGCCGCTGTCGGTCGTCCAACTTGAGCAGGTCGGCGGCGCGGTGGAAGTATTTGGCGGTCGCTTCGGACGGGGTCATGGGCGGCACCGGGAGGAGGAACGGCGTGAGGATATGGTAGGGCGTGCGGTACACTGTCGGGAGCATCCCGAGAGGCGGTTCGCATGACTCGCACTGGCCTGGCCCTTCTGCTCCTCACCTCGGTCGCCCTCGCCGCGGACCCGCTGCCGAACGGGGCGGTCGCGCGGATCGGCAGCGGTCGATTCCGCGTCGGCGAGCCACACCCCGCCGCGCTCACCCCGGACGGCAAGCACCTGCTCGTCGGGCATCTGGTGCTCGACGCGGCCTGCGGGCTGGAAGTCGGCCGGGTGCCCGACACCCTGCCGGACGGCGGCACGGTCGGCGGCTTCATCCTGTCGGCGGACGGCCGCACCGCCTTCCTGTTCGTCAGCCCGAAGGACGGTAACGCCGGCAGCACGAGCATCGTGGCGTGGGACGTCGGCACGCAGAAAATTGGCAAGACGCTGAAGCACCCTCCCGAAGCCGGTCCACGCTTCCGCGCCGCCGCCGTCGCCCCTGACGGGACGAAGCTCCTCTCCTGCGACAGTTCCCGCAACGTCACCCTCTGGACCGACCTGGACTCGGTCCCGAAGTCGGTCGCCCTCGGCAAGACGGAAGGCGGCGGGCACTCCGACGGGCCACGGTTCACCCCGGACGGCAAGTTCGCCCTCGATGTGGGGCCGGCGGTGCGGGTGTGGGACGCGGCGACAGGGAAACTGGCCCGCGAGTTCGCCGGACCGAAGGGTGTGACGTTCCGCTGGACGCTCACCCCGGACGGCAAACAACTCGCAGTCATTTCGGGTGAAATCCCGCCCCAGGACAAGGAGAAGAAGCCGACGGCGTTCCGCGTCTCCCTCTGGGACTTCGAGAAGGGCACCGAGACGCGGCAACTGGCGGATCGGCTGTCCGCAACTGCGCTGAACAGCGGCGAGACCCTCCGCCTCCTCTTCACCCCGGACGGCCGAACGGTGGTGGTGATCGACGACGACCGCGAGAAGTGGGAGCAGTTGCCGGTTCGCCGCTGGACTGCGGCCGACGGCAAGTCGCTGCCGGACTGGACGATGCCCCGGCCCACCGGCTACGGGAACACCCCGCTCGTGTCCCCGGACGGCGAGACGCTTTACCACGTCTCGCTCCGCGGGGTGCGGACGTTCGACCTGAACACCGGCGAGGACAAGTCGCCCGAAGACCTCCGCGCCGGCGGAGGTTCTCCCATCGGGTTGACGGCCGACGACAAGCAACTGGTGATGTGGCGGGGGCAGGGCAAGATCGCGTTCTGGGAGGTGGAAACCGGCAAACTGCTCCGCGAGGAGAAGATACCGAAGTTCACAGACGTGTTCTCGATGCACTTCACTCCGGACGCCAAGCTGGTGGCGGTGGACACGCGGATCGGGCCGAACAACGACCGCGACACGGTGGTTTACGAGCGGGCCAGCGGGAAGGAACTGTACCGGCTCCGCGGCGAGCGGTGCGGCACCTTCGGGCCGGACGGCACACACCTGTTCACCCTGTCGCCGAGCTACAAGACGACCAGCGTCCGCGAGGCGGAGACCGGCAAGGTGTTGCACTCGCTCCCGTGCCAGGGGAACGACAAATTCTTCTTCTCCCCGGACGGCAAGGTGGTGTCGCGGCCGTGGCAGATGAACACCCACGGGTTCGACACCACGACCGGGAAGGCGGTGTTCGACGGCAAGGAGTTCATGCCCGACCACCTGAAACCGCGCCTGGCGGGTGGGAACGGTTGGCCGAAGGGGCCGGCCGACGACATCCGCGCGTTGGCCGTCGGGCCGGAGGGGAAGCGGTTCGCGGTCGCCGGCCGCCGCCAATGGTACGACGGCGACAAACCGCCCACAGACCGCGTGCTGGTGTTCGACACGGCCGGGAAGAAACTGCTCTGGGAAGTGACCACTGAGGCCGGGAAGTGGATCGACCCGAGCAACTATCACGCGGCGGCGTTCAGCCCGGACGGGACGGTGCTGGCGGTCGGCGGCAAGCGGACACTCCTCCTGTTCGACGCCGCCACCGGCAAGCAGCTCCGCAAGTTCGACGGCCACAACGGGCGGGTGGACTACGTGCAATTCACCCGCGACGGCAAGCGACTCCTGTCGGCCGACGGGGACGGCACGGTGTGGGTGTGGGACGCCGCCGCACGGTGAGGGGACTCGGTGCGGGGTCCTTTCACCCCCCGATGGCCCGGTGGGGGGTGGTCCAGTTCGGCTTGAACTCTTCGTTCTTGTTCTGGTTCTTGTTCAGCACGGCGGCGAGCAGTTGGAGAACCTGGCAGCGGGCCCGCAGGGTCGGCCCCCACTCGCCCGCCTTCGCCTTCGCCGCGGCCAGGTCGGCCCACTTCTGCACCGCCGCCGCGTCCGCCGTCAGTTTCCGCTCGTCCAGTGCCTTCTTCGCCGCCAACTCCTCCTCGGCGAACCGCTGCACCAGAGTCTGGCTGATGTCGATCGGGTGCGTCTTGTACACGTGCAACTCGCGGTCGTTCGCCGCCGCCCCGCCCTTCTCGTCCGCCCGCTTGCGGAACTGCAACACCAGCAGCCCCAGCCCCACGAGTGTGCAGAGCGAGGCCAGGGTGAACGCGCCCACCCACAGGGCTTCCGGCAGTTCGGCCAACTTCGACCACACCGACAGGGCGACGAGCGCGCCGCCGAACACCAGCAGGGTGATCGGCCACGAGATCGTTTTCGCCCACCACCGCAGCAGGCGCGTGCCCGCAGCGGGTTTGGTCGGCGGGGCCAGTTCGTCGGCGGTGTTGCCGTCGCCGCGGGGCACCTGCACAATCAGGCAGGTGATGTTGTCCGACCCGCCCCGCAGGTTCGCCAGTTCGATGAGAAACGCGCACGCCTCGGCCGGCGGCATGACCGCCACCACCGCCCCCAGTTCGTCGGGCCGCACGTGGTTGGTCAGCCCGTCGCTGCACAGGAGGAAGGAGTCGCCGGGTTCGAGCGGGTGCGGCCCTTCCACGTCCGGCTCCACGTCCGCTTCCGGGCCGAGCGAGCGGATGATGACGTTCCGCTTGAAGTCGCCCAGTTCGTCCGGGTCGATCCCCTGGCGGCGGGCGATCTCCCACACCCACGAGTGGTCGAAGGTGAGCTGCTCGACGCGGTCGCCGCGGACGCGGTACACGCGGCTGTCGCCGACGTGCCCGACCCACGCCCCTTCGGGGCGCAGGAAGAGCGCCACACAGGTGGTGCCCAGCCCCTTGAACTCCGGGTTGTTCGCGCCGATGTCGTAGATGCCGGCGTTCGTCTCCTCGAACGCCCGGCGGACGGCCGCTGCCGGCCCCTCGGTGACGACGTGCTTGCGGAAGATGAGCGGCACGTCTCGCACGGCTTTCGCGCTGGCCTTCTCGCCGACCGCGTGCCCGCCCATGCCGTCGGCCACGACGAACACGTGCCCGACGGACGCGAAGTGTCGTTCGTCCGCCGCCGGCTGCGTGGCGCAAGCGTCCTGATTGTGGCTCCGCTTGATGCCGACATCAGTCTGGCTGGCGAACCGGATTTTGTGCGTGGGAGCCACCGCCAGCACCCCGGGCCAGGTGGAACGAGAAGTCAGTTCGTGTGGGGCATTGTATGTCATCGGTCGCCGCCGCGGAGAAAGTGACGGACTTCCGCTCCCGCCCGCGGTTCGTCCGCCCTCACCGTTCACCTGGGATACGCCGCCCGCACCGCACGTCTTGCTCCCGTGGTGCCGCACGACCGACGAATCGGATGGAACTGTCTGAAGCTTAGGGCACGACCCCGAGCGGGGCAGCGGGAATGTGATTTGCCGCGGGCGCCGGGTCGGAATGATCCGACACTTCCGTTCACCGCGACGAGGGCACTGAGAAGCTGGCACCCGGCCGGCTGACGCCGGCGGTTCCAGCGGGCTGCGATACCGTGGCGGGCGGCCTCGGCGA
>JANNDF010000283.1:0-3761 GCA_031387445.1 Planctomycetia bacterium | reverse complement strand
GGGGGGGCCTCCCCCCTCTTTTTTGTTTTACAAACCGGGGGGGCCCCCCCCCCCCCGCTCGCCCGATCAAGGAACCTTCCGTGTCCATCTCGTCCGCCGTCGCCGGCAAGATCTTCCTCAAGCCGAAGCGCGCCCAGCCGTTTTTCAGCCGGCACCCGTGGGTGTTCGCCGGCGCCATCGACCGCGTGGACGGCGACCCGGCCGACGGGGCGGTCGTGGACGTGATGTCCAACGTCGGCACGTTCGTCGCCCGCGGGCTGTTCAACTCGCAGAGCAAAATCCGCGTGCGGCTCTACTCGTGGGATGAAGCCGCCGTGTTGGACGAAGCCTTCTTCCGCCACCGCTTGCAACGGGCCATCGATCTGCGGCACGACGTGCTGAAGTTGAACACGGCTCCCGATGCGGCCTACCGCGTGGCGTTCAGCGAGGCCGACCTGCTCTCCGGGCTGGTGATCGACCGCTACGGCGAGTGGGCGGCGGTGCAGATCAACGCCCTCGGCATGGCCCAGCGGCAGGAGATGATCGGCAAGGTCATTCAGGAGACGCTCGGCGTGCGGGGCGTGTACCGCAAGATCGAGAAGGGCGTGGGCAAGCTGGAAGGCGTGACGCTGGTGGACGGGTTGTTGTGCGGCGAACCGCCGCCGGCCGAACTGGTGGTGAGCGAGAACGGGTTCAAGTTCGCGGTGAACCTCGTGGAAGGGCAGAAGACCGGCTACTACCTCGACCAGCGCGACAACCGCACGGCGGTGGCGAAGTTCTGCGCCGGCAAGCGGGTGCTGGACGCGTTCAGCTACAGCGGCGGGTTTGGGGTGTACGCGGCGAAGGCCGGCGCGACCCAAGTGGTGTGCGTGGATTCGTCCGAGGGGGCGCTCGTGTTGGCGATGCGGAACGCCGACTTGAACGGCCTGCCGGGGATGACGTTCACCAAGAACGACGTGTTCAACGAGCTCGACGAACTCGTGGCCGCCGGTCGCAAGTTCGACGTGGTGGTGCTCGACCCGCCCAAGTTCGCCCGCGACCAGCACGCCCTGCCGCAAGCCCTCCGCGGCTACCGCCGGCTGGTGCAACAGGGGCTGAAACTGCTCGACCGCGACGGCGTGCTGGTGATGTGCTGCTGCACCGGGCTGGTGACGATGGAGATGCTCGAAGAGGTGATCGCCCAGACCGCGGTGGGCGAGAAGCGTGACTTCCAGTTCCTCGACCGCCGCGGGCCGGCGGCCGACCACCCGGTGAGTGCCACCTGCCGCGAGGGGGCGTACCTGAAGTGCGTGATCGGCCGGGTGGGGTAGGGTACACTGAATTCATCGACCCGCGAGGGGCACTCATGTCGAAGATGGAACAACTCGGCATTGCCGAATGGCCGGTAACGGAACGACTGGCACTGCTCGGTGAACTGCGGGAGAGTTTGCCGTAGGAGGTCGGGCCGTCGGACGTTCCTCCTTGGCACCTGGAGGAGATCGAACGGCGACGAGCCGACGCGGACGCGAACCCCGGTGCCGGCCGGCCGTGGCGAGAAGTGCTGGCGGAACTTGAGGGCGCGGGATGAACTGGGTCGGAGCCTATCGGGTGAGAATAAGCAATGAGATGGGCAGACCACGACCACCTCTCCCCTGCGGAGCGGGGCAGAGGTCGGATCGGGATCGGAGCGGACGATCCGGGTGAGGGGGGGGCTTTTGGGGGAACAGCCCCCTCACCCGCCGGGTTCACTCCGTTCACCCCGGCGACCTCTCCCCCGCTCCGCAGGGGAGAGGTGCGGTGATTAGCTCACCGCACGAGCAGTTCTTACTGCCGACACGCTCGCCTGCGGCTCGCGGCTACGTCACACTTTGAACACTGCCTTCAGGGAGGCCACCGCCTCGGCGCTGCGGGCGGTGTCGATCACCACCCCGATGCACACTTCAGACGTGTTGATCATCTCGATGTTGATGCCCGCCGCCGCGAGCGCCCCGAACATGGTGCGGGCCACACCAGTGTGCGTCCTCATGCCCACGCCGAGTACATACACCACCGCAATCGCCGCGTCGCTTTCGACCCGACAGCCGCGGCCGAACTGACCGAGCAGTTCGCCCACCAGTTTCTCGGCCTTCGTCGCGTCCGCCTTCGGCACGGTGAACGACAACTCCGCCGTGCCCGGCCCGGTGATGTTCTGCACGATGGTGTCCACCAGGATGCCGCCGGCGGCCACCGCGTTGAACACGCGGGAGCAGTTGCCCGGCATGTCCGGCAGGTCGAACACGGTGATGCGGGCCATGTCCGCGTTCAGGTGAACGCCGCTCACGAGCACGTCTTCCATGCCGTCCAGCCGTGCGACTGCCGCTTCACGAGCGGTCGCGTCGGACGTCAGCAGCGGTGCGCGGCGGAGCACACTGCCGGCGGGCGTGGCCGCGTTCGTCGGCAGGCCAGCCCCCTTCCGCGGCAGGTTCAGCCCGAACGCCTTGTGAACCGCCCGCAGCGCCTTCCGACCCCGCACCGCCTTCTTGCTCTCCTCGTGGGCCTTCTTGATCTTCTCCGTGGCCGCGGGCTCTTCCCCCTCGATCGGCACGGGCGACGTATCTTCCTCGATCAGCACACTGATCTTGATGTCGCCGGTGGTGATCATCTTCAGGTTCACCCCCTCGGCCGCGAGGGCGTTGAACATCCGCTCGGCCACGCCCGACACCGTCCGCATGCCGGCCCCCACCACGCTCACCTTGCTCACCCGTTCGGTCACGTTCAGCGTCGCCCCCAGCCCGGCCACGATAGGCGCCAGCACCTTCTTCGTGCGGTCGAGTTCGGCGTTGATGACGGTGAACCCGATGGTCGCCCGCCCGCCGACGCCGATGCTCTGGCCGATCATGTCCACGGCGATGTTGGCACTGGCGAGTGCCTCGAACACAGCATGGCTCACGCCCGGTTGGTCGGGCACGCCTTCCAGGGTGATGCGGGCCTCGTCCGCCGCCAGTGCCGCCCCGCACACCGGGATTTCGCCCATCCACGCCGCTTCCGGCACGATCCACGTTCCCACCGCATCCGACTGCGCGTTCCGCACCATCAGCGGCACGTCGAACTTCTTGGCGAACTCGATGCTGCGGCTGTGCATCACCCCCGCTCCCATGCTCGCCATCTCCAGCATCTCGTCGTAGCTGATGGAGTCGGCCTTGCGGGCGTCGGGCACGATGCGGGGGTCGGTGGTGTACACGCCGTCCACGTCGGTGTAGATTTCGCACTCGACGTCATACCCGGCCTGCTTCATGGCGGCGGCGACGGCCACGGCGGTGGTGTCGCTCCCGCCGCGGCCGAGGGTGGAGATGTCGCCCTGCTCGTCGATGCCCTGGAACCCGGCGACGACGACGATGTGCCCGCCGCTTAGCGCCTCGCTCAACCGCCGCGTGTCGATGGACTTGATGCGGGCCTTGCGGTGGGTGCTGTCCGTCACGATGCCGATCTGCTGGCCGGTGAAGCTGACCGCCTTCTCACCCAGTTCCTGAATGGCGAGCGCCGTGAGGGCGATGCTGATCTGCTCGCCGGTGGCGAGCAGCATGTCCATTTCACGGGCCGAGGGCGTGGCGGTGATCTCGGCGGCCTTGGCGATCAGGTCGTCGGTGGTGCTGCCCTGCGCCGACACGACGACGATGACTTGGTGGCCGGCGGATTTGGCGCGGATGGCCTTGCGGGCCGCCTCCATCAGCCGCTCCGCGTTCTTCACACTCGACCCGCCGAACTTCTGCACCACGACGCCCACGGGGAACTCCTCCGTCACCCGGCCGGCTGACGCCGGCGGT